>NZ_BSBJ01000001.1:0-160656 GCF_027923525.1 Alicyclobacillus hesperidum subsp. aegles
TTGATGTTTGTTCGCACTTACATTTTACCGGAAGGGCGATTCTTTTTGTGGACATGTAGGGCAACATTCAAACAGATTTTCATAAATAAGGGGCTCCCCCTAAGTGCGCTTGGCACTTTTGGGACAGCCCCTTTACTCTACCTTTGCTTGTGGCATCGCCATCATGAGAAAGCCCCGCCATCGATCTGGCAGGGCCTTTTCTGTGTTTCGTTCACGTTCCGCGTCGAACTTCAGCCGGTAGTGTCTTCGACCAGGGCAACAGCGCATCTAGGGCATCCTTGTCGGGCAAATCGACCGTTCGCTTCGATTGTCGATCTCGAGATGCCCGTCTCCCACATACCGCACAAGCTTCGTCCACTGCTTCAGACAGTAGCTCACCGCTTGGCCCAACGCGCTTTTCGGCAACACCTGTCGTTCCTGTCTTTCCAGCTATGCCAAGAACGCGTCCAGGATCGGCTTGCTTTGCGCCATCCGCACACGACATCTCTCTTCGGGCGATGCGCCCTTCAGTTTCTTTTCTATCGCATACAGCGCGTTGCAGTACGACAGGGCCTCTTCGGCGGCCGTCTTTCCCTTTCGCTCCTTCACGGGCACAGCTTTCAAGACTTCGTCCAACTTTCGCCTGGCATGCGCCCAACATCCCACGAGTTCCACATCCGGGATACCCTCGTACCCCACGTGGCCATCCACATGCAGATAGCCATGAAAACCTTGTAGGAATCGCTTCGGATGCCCCACCTCTCGTGTCTCCTGGTCCTCATACAACACGATTGGTGGGCCGTCCTGCCCACTGCCCACTGCGATACAGCCACATGTACGACTGCGTTTGAGCGGGGCATCCATCTTCCTGCAGCACTTGCAGTGTCGTTTCATCCGCATGGAGATAGCGGCGTCGAAGAAGCTCGCGATGTAGGCGCTCGTACACGGGTCTCAACCACGTCTCGGCGGCATGCACCACCAAATTCGCGAGCGTTTAACGAGACAGCGGGTATCCGTGCCGCGCAAATTGCCACTTCTTCCGGTACAGGGGCATCCCGACCACGAATTTCTTCGTCATCACGTACGCCACGGCCTCCGGCGTCGCCATGCTCTTCGCCTGAACCGGCTTAGGCATCGGCGCGCGCAACACAGGTGTCTCCGTATCATGGGTTTCGCAGTGCCGACACGCGTACACATACCTCACGTACTCGACCGTCCGCATCTGCGCCGGGATGATCTTCACTCGCCGCGACACGTCCCGGCTCATCTCGCGCAGTTTGCCCGCACACGTCGGGCACACTTGCTCATCCTCTGGCAGGGGGTATTCCACCACTTCATCCGCTGGACGCGCCCACAGCCAAACCTCCCGTGCCCTAGCTTGGGGCTTCTTCTGCTCATACGTGATGACTTCCGTCTCGGCCTCGGGCTCCTCTTCCAAAGCATCGACAGGGGAGGAGTCGACCTCTACCTCAGCTTCGTTAAAGAGCGAAAGCTGCACACCGTCCGCGTCGAAGGACACTTTCGTCCGGCACTCGCTCGATGCACCAAATAAACGGTGGCGCAGCAAACGCACCTGCTCCTCCAGGTACCCCACATGCTGGCGTAGTTGCGCATTTTGAACCTCCAAAGCCTTGAGGACGTCATATTCTTGTTGTTGGATCGTGACGGTTCCGTTTGTGATGGACATGCCTTACGCATTCGATACCGCGGATCGGAATCCTCTGTTGTGCCCTCAGATGGCGGAGCGCGCGTGAACGGCTCGATGCACTTTCGGTTGTTCGAGGGGCAGGCCGTCTAATAAGCAGTTCAACTCCCGGCGCGTGATGATGAGCGTTTTCGCGTCCTTGACTTCCGGCCAAGCGAACCGGCCGCGCTCTAAGCGTCGGTAGTAGAGCCAAAACCCGTTGTGAAACCAGTGCAGGATTTTGAGCTTGTCCCACTGCCGGTTACAGAAGACAAACGGGCAAGACGAAAACGGGTCGAGCTGAAACGACGCCTGGACCAAGGCCGCAAGTCTGTCGATGGACTTGTGCATATCCGTGGGCCCACAGGCGAGGTGACGTGATATTCCTGGGTGAAGTCGGCGATGCGCTCGCGCCAAAGTTCACGGCGCCCTTGGTGAGACATGTGATCTCGCATACAAGAACCCTCCCGTGGCTTGATGAGGACATTTTCAAGCAACGGGAGGGCCAACGCCATGTGGGGTTGAATTGACGCTTACGCCTCAACTCTCGTCATCATGCAAATCCCTGTTCAACCGTTCTGTTGCTCGATGCTGACGAGAACGATTACCAATACTTTGACTTATCCATGTGATGATGCATCATGTGTTTGTGCTCTTTGGCATCCTCGTAATGTTTCGACGGAATGCGCAGCACCTGGCCCGGATAAATCATGTTTGGGTTTTTGATGCCGTTGGCCCGGATGATGTCAGAGACCGTTGTATCGTATTTCACCGCGATGTTGCCAAGCGTGTCTCCGCGTTGCACGATGTATTTGACCACTGATCCAATCCCTCCTTGTACTGTCCGGTGCAATACTGTATGCGGCCTGTGTCGCGATCGCAGCGGATGCTTGCCCAATCTCACGGGTTGCAAATACGCGGATCTTCATATATGCTTGCTTTAGCACATTAGCGAAGTAAAGTGATTGAACAATGCATATGGGTGCACCCATATCCGTGGCAGTGACCCAGGATAGATAGAGATGGCGTGGTGAGTTAGCGTGGCAAACGATTTGTTCATCGGAGGAGCAGGCTCTGTAGCCTTTGCGGCGGCGCAAGGTTTTGCCGAGAGGCCACCAGGCATGCAGGATGGTTACCCTGATTTTGCAAAAAGGCGGCGGGATGTCGAGTCCCGGCTCCTTTCGTTTTTTGAGGAAGCAGGTTGCCAGCCGGTGACCAGTGGCCTATTTGAATATGTCGACACGCTGTTGCGGGCGAGATCGAGTGAGGCGGCGCGAGACTGGATTCAATTGTTTGACGGCGGCGGGAATGCTATCGCTTTGCGCCCCGAAATGACGCCTTCCATCGCACGTATGGCAGCACCGCGTGTTGCGAGTGGGCGCGTGCCTATTCGCTGGTGCTACTGTGAACGCGTGTACCGTCGAACGAGCGATCCCGCTTCACTTTCGTGGGCCAGTGGCAAAGCGGCCGAGTCGACACAGGTCGGCGTCGAATGGATTGGCGAACCGGGCAGCGTGACGACAGACGCGGCATTGCTCACGTGGTTGCACGATGCCGCAACGCGCGCGGGCATCGCCGAGCACAAAATTGTCGTCAGTCATGCTCGTTTTGTGCCGAAACTGTTGCAGGCGCTTGGCTTTCCGCACGACGTGAGCCTTCAGCTCTTGCAGTGCCTGACAACGGGCGACTACGTTCTATTTCGCCAGACGGTCGATCGCGCTGCTACAGCGTGCGGTGACATTTTGACAAGGCTGCTGCGCTGGTCGCCGGAACGCAAGGGGCTGCAAAGAGGCGCCGTCAATCGCGAGCAGTCGGCGAGGGAATTAAACGATTTGCTCCACGCCGCACCTGATCGCGAAGCGGCGGCTGAAGTGGTACATGCGTGGGGGTATTTGTGCGAATTGGCGGACGCGCTCGCCGCGGCTGGCTTAGCTCCACACTGCACGACATTTGACCTCACACTCCATCGCGATATGGATTACTACACAGGCATTGTCTTTGAGGCATTTGCACACGGCGTTGGTGCACCCATTGCGCTTGGCGGTCGCTATGATGAACTGCTTGCCCAGTTTGGCGCACCTGCGGCGGCTATTGGCTTCACGTTTGAGGTCGAACGCGTGCTTGCCGTGCTTGAGGCAACAGCCAAGAGTGGGAGGGATGCCTGATGCTGACAGTCGCACTCGCCAAGGGAAGAACGGCAGAAGATGCGTTGCCATTATGGCGTGCAGCTGGCATCCCGCTGCCAGAAGATATGGACGAAAGCCGCGCACTCGTCTTCGAAGTGCCCTGGGATGGCCATCCTCCGCTGCGTTATCTACTCGCGAAGCCTGCCGATGTACCAACCTATGTTGCTTATGGCGTCGCCGATGTCGGGATCGTCGGCAAGGACGTGTTGCTTGAGCAGGATAGGGAGATGTACGAGTTGCTTGATCTCGGTGTCGCTCGCTGTCGGCTGTGTGTCGCCGGGCTAGAGGGCGATCGCGCAACTCAACCGCGCCGCGTGGCGACGAAGTATCCGAAGCTTGCGGATCGCTATTTCCGCGCACTTGGGCACTCGGTCGAGATTGTACCGCTTTCCGGTTCCATTGAATTGGCGAGCGTGATCGGCTTGACGGATCGCATTTTCGATCTCGTACAAACGGGTGCGACGCTCGCGGCCAACGGCCTGGTGGTGTTTGACGAAGTTGCCGACATCTCGGCGCGACTTGTCGCCAATCGCTCCAGCTACCGCATGAAGCACGATGATATTTTGGCCATGGCAAACCGCTTGCAAGCGGCAATCGAACAGCGAGGAGGACAGGCACATGCGCTTAAACGTGGTTGAACGCAGCGACTTTACGTGGGAGCGACGGGCGACGGAAAACGAAGAGGCACTCCGGCAGGTGGCGGCTATCGTGGCCGATGTGCGCGAGCGCGGCGATGCGGCGGTGGACGACTGGACCGCCAAGTTGGACAAGCAACCGGGGGCTTCGTTGCGCGTACCGCAAGCAGCGCTACAGGCCGCGTTTGAGGCATTGGCGCCTGAATTGCGGGAGGCACTCGCGTTGGCGGCGGATCGGATTCGGCGTTATCACGAGGCGCAGTGGCCGGAAGATTTCACACTATACGGAGACGACGGCGAGCAACTCGGTCTTGTTTGGCGACCGCTTCGCCGTGTCGGCGTATACGCACCTGGGGGGCGCGGGGCGTACCCATCGACCGTGCTGATGGACGTGATTCCGGCACAGGTCGCAGGTGTCGCGGAGATTGCGCTTGTGTCGCCGCCGGGGCCGACGGGGCTGCCGCATCCGCAAGTGTTAGCGGCGGCTCATCTGCTTGGTATCGATGAAGTCTATGCCGTGGGCGGGGCGCAAGCGGTGGCGGCTTTGGCATACGGGACCAAGACGATTGCACGCGTCGACAAAATTGTCGGCCCAGGCAACCTTTACGTGGCACTCGCAAAGCGACTCGTTATGGGAGACGTCGGTATCGATTCCATTGCAGGTCCCAGTGAAGTGTTGATTATCGCCGACGAGGCGGCGAATCCTCGCTACATTGCGGCCGACATGCTGGCGCAGGCGGAGCACGACCCCGAGGCTGGCGCCTTATGCGTAAGCCCGTCGATCGTGCTGTTGGAGCAAGTGGCCGACGAACTCGAGCGCCAGCTTGTGGATCTCCCGCGCGCCGAGATCGCCCAGCAGGCTTTGGCGAGGTGGGGGGCGTTGGTACATGTTGAATCGTTGGCCGAAGCAGCCAATCTCTGTAACCAATTGGCGCCGGAGCATGTGGAATTGTTGGTGGACCACCCCGAAGAACTGCTGTCGTCGATTCACTTTGCGGGGGCTGTCTTCCTTGGCGAAGCGACGCCAGAGCCTGTGGGTGACTATTTTGCGGGCAGCAATCACGTTTTGCCAACCCACGGTAGTGCGCGCTACGCCAGCGGGCTTGGCACCCACGACTTTTTGCGGCGCATGAGCGTGGTTGCCTATAGTCAAAAAACGCTTGCCAAACATGCCCGCCATATCGTCGCGTTGGCCGAGGCGGAAGGCTTGACGGCTCACGCGCGTTCCATCCTCGTCCGACAGGGGGCTGACCACAATGACCGCTGATGCTCAACGCACCTATAGTGCACATGTCGAGCGTGAGACGGGCGAGACAAAGATCGATCTTGCGCTTCATTTGCACGGAACAGGTCGCGTATCGCTCGCTTTTCCCGTACCCTTTTTGCGCCATATGTTACATCTGTTTGCCGTGCACGGCTCGTTCGATCTCGACATCACAGCCGATGGCGATGTTGACGTCGACGATCATCATCTCGTCGAGGACATCGGCCTCTGTCTCGGTCGTGCAATCGCGATCGCGCTTGGCGACAAGCGAGGCATTCGCCGTTACGGCGAGCGGCACACGCCAATGGACGAGACATTGGCGCGCGCCGTGATCGACCTGTCGGGAAGGCCGGCGTTTGTACTTCAGGCGTCGTTTAGCGATACGCGCATTGGGACATTTCCTACCGAATTGGTGGCTGAGTTTTTTAAGTCTGTCGCCAACGAGGGGCGCATGGCTTTGCATCTGGCCGTCCTCTATGGCGAAAACAATCATCACATGGTGGAAGCCCTGTTTAAGGCGTTCGGCGCAGCGCTGCGCGAAGCTGTCACGCTGACGGGTGGAGGCGTCAATAGCACCAAGGGGGTGCTTGAATGATCGTCGTCCTTGATCCGGGGATCGGCAATTTGCACAGTGTCCTTGGCGGGCTTCGAAGAGTGGGACGCGAAGCCGTCGTCATTTCAGATAAAGAGGCGTGGGACAATCTCCGCAAAGATGCAGACGGGTCCGTGCAGGGCGTCATTTTACCGGGGGTCGGTGCGTTTGGCGACGCTATGACACAGTTGCGCCTTTCCGGGCTGGTCTCCGTTGTGGAACAGGTTGTCGCTTCGCGCATCCCGCTCCTTGGTATTTGTGTTGGCATGCAACTCTTGTTCAAAGTGTCGTTTGAACACGGCGAGCATCCCGGTTTGGCGCTTTTGCCTGGGCAGGTTGTGCGGTTCCCGGCAACGGCGAAAGTGCCGCACATGGGATGGAACGATTTGACCAGTGTGCAAAGCCATCATCCGTTGCTACAAGACGTTGCCATCGGGGATTTTGTCTATTTCGTCCACTCGTATTATGTGCAGGCTGATGAGGCAAGCGACGTCATAGCGGCGGCCTCCTACGGCGGCATCGAAGTGCCGGCCGTCGTTGGGCGCGGCCTCGTCTACGGAACTCAATTTCACCCAGAGAAGAGCGGCAAGGTCGGCGAAACCATCCTCCGCAATTTTGTGCGGTTGACCGAACTCGAGAGGGCGGAGGTGTCGTCGCCATGGTGAGCCAGGACTTTATTCTGTTTCCGGCCATTGACGTGCTCGGTGGTCGCTGTGTGCGGCTGTACCAAGGCGACTATGAACAGCGCACCGAGTACAACCAACATCCCGCTGCCGTGGCGCAGCAATGGTGCGAAGCAGGTGCGCGCTTTTTGCATGTTGTCGATCTCGATGGCGCGAAAGATGGCGCAAGTGTCAACGCGTCGACCGTCGAAGACATCGTGCGAACGGCCAGGTCTTACGGAGCATCCGTCCAGGTCGGTGGTGGCATTCGCAACCGCGACGCCATCGCTCGTTGGCTAGATCTTGGGGTCGAACGTGTCGTGCTTGGCACCGTTTCGCGGGACATCGAACAAATGGCCCAGTTCGCCTCCGAATTTGGCGGTCGCCGCATCGTCGCAGGCCTTGATGGCCGGGGAGGCAAATTGGCGGTTACAGGTTGGCTTGAACAAACCAATACCCCCATCGTCGATCTCGCGCATGAACTCGCCAAAGTCGGTGTTTTACACGCCTTAGTCACTGATGTCGATCGCGACGGAACCGGGAAAGGCGCGAATCTCCAACTGGCGCGATCGGTGCAAGAGGCGGGGTTGTGGAGTATTGCAAGCGGTGGCATCAGCGGACGCGACGACATCTTGGCGGCGAAGGCAGCAGGGCTCGCCGGCGCTGTCGTCGGCAAGGCGTTATACGACGGCAAGCTCGACCTGCGCAGCATTATGCAGGAGCTTGCGCTGAAAGGAGATGGGGTTTGATGTTGACCAAACGCATCATCCCCTGTTTTGACGTGCTCGATGGGCGCGTGGTCAAACACGTTGGTTTCCTCAACAACCGCCGTGATGCGGGCGATCCGGTCGAACTGGCTCAGATTTATTGCGACGCCGGAGCCGACGAACTGGTGTTGCTCGACATTTCCGCGTCGAGCGAAGGCCGGTTGGCGACGCGCAAGGTCGTGGAAGAAGTCGCCGCGAAGGTCAATATTCCACTGACGGTTGGCGGCGGTGTATCGACCGTGGAAGATGTGCGTTCGTTGCTCTTGTCTGGCGCAGACAAGGTGTCGATGAACACAGGTGCGTTCCGCAATCCGCACCTCATCGAAGAATCGGCGCACCGCTTCGGAGAACAGTGCGTTGTCGTCGCCATCGATGCTAACCTTCATGCGCAAACCGGCACCTATGAAGTCATGCTGCAAGGGGGCAAAGTTAGCACGGGTAGCGACGCGATCGCGTGGGCAAAGCGCGCCGCCGAATTGGGAGCGGGCGAAATATTATTGACGAGCTTTCGCCAGGACGGTACGCGAGCTGGATATGATCTTGAGCTGACGAGTGCAATGGCGCGTGCTGTCAACATTCCGATCATCGCCAGCGGCGGTGCGGGGGCAAAGGAACACTTCTTCGATGTATTAACCGAAGGGATGGCAGATGCGGCATTGGCGGCGAGTGTGTTTCACTTCGCTGAGACGAGTGTTCGCGATGTGAAGTCGTATCTCCGCGAGAAAGGGGTGCCTGTGCGATGGGTGGAGTAAAAGGCGAGATCGACCTTGCCGCTGTGCGCTACGATACGGCAACTGGGCTGGTTCCGGTCGTTGTGCAGGATGCAGAGACGGGCACCGTGCTCATGCTTGCCTATGCGAACCGCGAGGCGCTGAAACGGACGCTTGCGACAGGATATGCGTGGTTTTGGAGCAGATCGCGCCAGGAATATTGGCGAAAAGGTGCCACATCCGGCAACGTGCAAGAGGTCGTCGAACTGCGCCTCGACTGCGATGGCGATACCGTTTTGTATCTCGTCCGTCCACATGGGCCAGCTTGTCACACGGGCGAGGACACGTGTTTTTACCGGCGACTGACACATGGTAGCGTCGAAGGGGCGATTCCTCGCGGTGTTGTTCAGGAACAGGAAGACGCAAGATCAGGCGATGACGCGATTGTAACTGCAAAGGGTTGGGTCAACTCGGCGATGGCACAGTCGGCGATGGCTGAGGCGGACCGTGGTGCACCACTGCAGATGGATTGGCGGGTGCTTGATAACCTTTGGCAGACGATTGACGAACGCTATCGCAATCGGCCGCAAGGGAGTTACACGACTTACTTGTTCGAGCATGGTGCCTTGCGGATCGGTAAAAAGGTAGGCGAAGAGGCGACGGAGGCGGCACTCGCTGCGGTGGCTTATGAATGCCGTGGCGGGGATCAGGGGGAGTTGGCAGCGGAGTCGGCCGATTTGTTGTATCACTTGATGGTGCTGTGGCGCAATGCGGGGTTATCGCCGACCGACGTGCTTGCCGTCTTGGCTGCTCGGGCTTAAAGCCCGAGCGTTTTCATGTTGGCTTCCGGATAGCGAGTGCCTGCGGCTACCCCTTTCGGCGCGATTTCGTCGATGGTTGCGAGATCGTCGGCGGTAACTTGCACGCGTAAGGCTCCGAAGTTGTCCTCCAGATACCTGCGCCGCTTCGTCCCAGGAATGGGGACGATGTCCTCTCCTCGTGCCAGCAGCCACGCGATAGCCAATTGGGCAGGTGTACATCCTTTTTCCTCTGCCATACGGCGGATTTTAGCCACGAGTTGCAAGTTTTTTGCAAAGTTATCTCCTTGGAAACGTGGCGAGTTGCGGCGGTAGTCGTCTTCGGGCAGATCTTCATAGCGCGTGATTTCGCCTGTCAAGAAGCCGCGCCCAAGCGGGCTATAGGCCACAAATCCGATTCCTAATTCGCGTACTACAGGAAGGATATCGTCTTCCACATCTCGGCTCCATAACGAATACTCCGTTTGCAAAGCCGCAATCGGGTGTACTTGATGCGCGCGCCGGATCGTTTCCGCGCCCGCTTCTGACAAACCGAGATAGCGCACTTTGCCGGCTTGCACGAGTTCGGCCATCGCGCCCACCGTTTCTTCGATGGGGACAGAAGGATCGACGCGGTGTTGATAGTACAGGTCGATGTGATCGACGCCGAGACGTTGTAAGCTGTTGTCGCATGCCTCTTTCACGTATTCCGGTCGCCCGTTGATGCCGAGGAACGTTCCGTCCGCTGCGCGTACATTGCCAAATTTCGTCGCGATCACAACCTTGTCCCGATAGGGCCGCAGTGCCTTTCCGACGAGTCGCTCGTTTTCTCCGACGCCGTACATGTCGGCGGTATCGAAAAAGTTGATGCCAAGTTCAATGGCGCGTTCTATCGTGCGGATCGATTCTTCATCATCACGGTGGCTGTAAAAGTCCGACATTCCCATACAGCCAAGGCCGATGGCTGAAACCGTAAGACCCCGTGAGCCCAGCTTGCGCATTTGCATGTTGCATGTCTCCCATCTCAAGTATGAAAACTGTGGACGAAAACTGCCAAGGGTTTGTGCCTTAAAGGCCATTTTCAATCATCCTGCGGAAAAAGGCAAAACGATGCTGCGTAAGCTTTGTGGAAAATTCGCGAACCAATCCTGAGTAAAAAAAGAGATTAATTTTATCGAAACGAGTCGATAAAAAAATGTTGAAAGCGCATTCTTTAAGTGATATATTTTACTCAGGTTGTAGCACATTTTAGTAAAAATATAGATGTAGGTAGTAGGGGATGAGCTAGGAATGGCCACGATGAAGGATGTTGCGAACGCTGCCCACGTGTCAATTGCTGTTGTCTCAAGGGTCCTTAATGGCGATAGTACGCTGTCGGTGCCTGATTCCACGCGTCAGAGGGTGATTGAGACCGCGAAGAAACTAAATTACACACTAAAACATCGCAGGTTAAAAACCAAGCAGAATGTGACTAAAATTCTGCTGGCTGATTATCATTGCGAGGAAGAAGAACGTGATGATCCGTATTTCTGGCCGATGATTCGAGGAATCGAAATGGAGTGCCAGGTGATGGGGATCGAACCGCCGACTAAACGCTACCTTAGTCCGGGGACGTGTCTAGACAATGAAACCTTGGAGGAATATGACGGGGTACTGGTAATCGGCGGGGAAGCCACGCGAAATTGGAATAATCATCCACAAAAACTCGTCTTTCTTGATTATTGTCCTGATACATCGAAATTTCCTTCCGTATCTGTTGACTTTCGTGGAGCCGTATTTGCTGCACTTCGTCACCTTCAATCTCTTGGATGCGCTGATATTGCCTATATTGGGGGCACTCGACACTTTGGCATTGATTACCGAGAGGCAGCGTTTACAGAGTACATGCAACAGCACACAAATTATGCAGCTGATTCAATTTTTCACGGGGACTGGTCAACGGCGGGTGGCTACGAGGCAATGTGTGCGTTATTGGAAAAAAGGCAGGTACCACAAGCTGTGTTTGTAGCTAGTGATCCGATGGCGATTGGTGCCATTCGAGCTATGTCGGAGGTCGGACTTCGCGTTCCTGAGGATGTGGCTGTTGTGGGGTTTGATGATATCGAGATGGCCCCCTATGTTACACCCTCTCTGACGACAATTCGCGTGAATCCGGAACTGATGGGGAGATTGGGTGTGCGCATGCTGGTGAATCCGCTGGAGCAATCTACTCCGTTGCAAGTAGTCATGCCGTTTCAGTTAATCGTGCGGGAAAGTTGTGGGTCTGAAACACACAGGCAGGCGTCGTCGCTACCTGTATAGACTAGGTGGAGGTGATCGTGTCAAATGAGAAGTTCGTCTAGAAGAGGAAGACGGTTTGTGGGGAACGTTGTAACGTATATTGTGCTAATTATAGGTGCCTTTATATCAGTTTTCCCCTATCTATGGTCAATCCTAACATCGTTAAAGCCTGAGAATCAAGTATTTAGTTCTCATTTCTTCAGCTTACCGACGCATCCTGACTGGGGTAACTATGTACACATATTTCAAAGCGTGGATTTGGGTAGATATCTGTTAAATACGCTATTTGTTGCTGTGGTTAGCGTGGCTGGGCAAGTTGTGTTCGGATCACTGGCTGCGTACGCGTTTGCCCGACTTGATTTCCGAGGGAAAAACGCCATTTTTCTAGCTTATTTGAGCACGTTAATGGTGCCCAACATCGTGACACTAATACCTTTATTCATCATGATGAAGTATTTGGGATGGATTAACACGTATTATGCCCTTATTGCTCCAACGGTTCTAGGGACGCCGGTTGGTATTTTTCTGCTAAGACAGTTTTTTCTTACGATACCCGCTGAGTTAGAGGAGGCTGCGCGTTTGGATGGAGCGGGGATTTTGCGTACATTTGTCCAAATTATAATCCCGCTTAGTCGACCAATACTTTCGACCCTAGCCATTATAACCTTTGTATCGTCTTGGAATAACTTCCTGTGGCCACTCATTGTAACAAATAGCGATCAGATGAAATTGATAAGTGTCGGTATTGCATCGTTCCAGATGCAGTATGGGACTGAATGGAATTATATGATGGCCGCCGCGACAGTTGCTCTCTTACCTTTGGTGATTTTGTTCCTATTCTTCCAACGATATGTGATCGAATCGATTCAACTCACAGGTCTTAAATAACAGTTGGGAGGTGATGGGGGTTAGTATTTATTGAGACGTTCTACCCAGTGCGCATTTGCTTTCACTAAACACGTTAGAAACGGGGGATCTAAGCTATGAAATTGAAAAAGAAAATACTCTCTGTGATTCCTGCTGTCAGTTTATTAACCTTAGCTGGTTGTGGAGTAAGTAATGATACTTCGACCAGTCCATTAAAGTCACAGGAAAATGCATCAACGTCTCACGTAGTCACGTTGCGTTACATGTTGTGGGATCCAAATGAAGAAATCGGTTACAAAAAGTCGATTGCCGTTTTTGAAAAGCTTCATCCCAACATTAAGGTACAAATTGAGCAGTATCCTTGGTCTCAATATTGGCAGAAGCTTCAGACGGAGATGGCCGCAGGAACTGCTCCAGATTTGTTTTGGGACCACGTTACGTACTTTCCGACCTTCGTAACGAATGGACAGTTGCTGAATCTTACACCGTATATTAAGCAATCGCATGTAGATCTCAAACAGTATTACCCAAATCTCGTCAAGCAATATGAGTATCAAGGCAATATCTACGGGTTGCCGAAGGATTGGGATACTATCGCGATTTTCTATAACAAAGATTTGTTTGCAAAGGACCATGTTGCTCCACCCACCAACCTGACTTGGAATCCATCTACGGGCGGAACGCTTGTAAAAACAGCTGAGCAGATGACTGTGGATAAAAACGGGAAACACCCAGGACAGCCGGGATTTAACCCTAACCAGATTGTACAATACGGTTTTATGTCATACAATTCCAATCAGTCTTTTTATTATAACTTTTTGGCGGAGAACGGTGTGCAGGTTTTAAATAAGCAGTTTGGCACGCAGGTATTGATGGACACACCTCAGGGTGTGCAGACAATGCAAAGCCTTATGAACCTCATCTATAAGTATCATGTGTCGCCACCGGGATCGGAAGGAACACTTGCAAATGGGGGGGCAAATGCTCAACGCCTTTTCGAGCAAGGGAAGTTAGCCATGTACACGGATGGAGATTGGGACTTAACACCTGTTGTCAGTTCATGCAAATTTCATGTTGGCATTGCTTTGTTGCCGGTTGGTCCTAAAGGACGTGTTTCGGTTATGAATGGCTTGTCAGATGCTATTTATGCAAAAACAAAGTTCCCAAAACAAGCGTGGGAATTGGAGGAATGGCTGGCAAGTCCACAATCTGAGAAAATTCTAGCTGGCGGAGGGTATGTTTGGCCTGGAATACCCTCGGAGGCTCCTCTGTTCGCAAAAGCTTGGGCCAAGAAAGGCGTAGACGTGACGCCATTTCTAACCGAGTCGAAGGGGAAAACAATCAGTTTTCCAATTACGCAAAACTGGGGACAGGCGGAAAATGCAATCGATAAGGAGTTTGACTTGATGTGGCTGAACAAGGTATCTCCCCAACAGGCTTTGCAACAGGCTGTTCAGCAAGCCGATGGAGCATTGGCAGGGGGCCAGTAGTGAGGTGGGAGGAGTCTCCTCCCGCGCTCACGTAGATCTCAAGTACGGAGATGGTGGAATGAGTACAACTATATCTACTCGTACAGTCCATAGCGATAAATCACTTATGCGTGAAAAAATGTCTCGTTCCTTAGCGCCTTACCTTTTAGTGTTTCCTAGTTTCGTAGGCGTAATGGCATTTATGCTGGTCCCGGCATTGGCTGTCATTGTAATCAGCTTTTTTAAATGGAATATGCTATCGCCTCCGAACTACGTCGGATTACACAATTATGTTGATATCTTGCATGACCCGATTGCCTTGCACTCAATTGTGACTACAGCGTACTACGTATTGCTTAATATTCCGCTACAAACTGTGGTAGCTATCATGCTTGCGTTGTTGTTAAATCGCAGGTTGCCAGGGATGGGGATATTTCGGGCACTATTCGTATTGCCATGGCTGGCTGCGCCCGTAGCAATCTCTGTCGTATGGCAATGGGTTTTTGATCCGACATCAGGTGTTTTCGATGCGCTATTGTCAAGTATAGGCTTACCACGCCTGCAGTGGCTTGCATCACCAACAGAAGCATTGCCAGCCGTTGCTTTGGTTAATATATGGCAATGGACTGGTTATAACATGTTATTTTTTCTAGCCGGTCTACAAGGTATTCCAAAGTACCTGTATGAAGCATCTGAGCTGGACGGTGCAGGAAAAGTAAGGCAGTTCTTCTCGATTACGTTACCTTTATTAAGACCCACCCTTCTATTCGTTCTTGTTACGAGTGTAATCGGCTCATTTCAAGTGTTCGACACGGTATATGTAATGACGCAAGGGGGGCCTGGAACCTCAACAAACGTATACAATTTCTATATCTTCCAACAAGGGTTTCAATTCTTCCACATGGGATATGCAGCAGCTCTCTCTGTAATACTTTTCGTGGTGATTCTATTAGTAACCTTATTTCAAATGCGCTTCGTAGGTAAGCGTACAACGTATGATCTGGGCTAGCATTTAGGGTGCTCTCTAATGGTTCAAATAAACCTCATTGATTAACTGATTAGGAGTGATTTGCGTGAATAAGATCACATTTATCGGTGCAGGTAGCACGGTGTTTGCAAAGAATGTCCTCGGTGATAGTATGCTAACGCCCGCGCTGAATGGCTTTGAGTTCGCACTATACGATATTGACGATCAACGATTAAAAGATTCTGAGAGAATGCTGAATAACCTAAAGGTGCAAACAGGATCGGATGTGGTCATTCGTGCATATCAAGATCGCAAAGAGGCATTGAGGAATGCCAAGTACGTTATTAATGCCATTCAGGTGGGTGGTTATCAGCCATGTACTGTAACAGACTTTGAAATTCCGAAGAAATATGGATTGCGACAAACCATTGGTGACACAGTTGGGATAGGCGGCCTGTTTCGGGCCCTTCGAACCATCCCGGTGATGCTGTCAATAGCGGAGGATATGCACGAGGTTTGTCCCGATGCATGGTTCCTTAATTACACGAATCCAATGGCAGTACTGACGAATGTAATGATTACTTATGGAGGAATACGTACTGTTGGATTATGTCACAGTGTGCAAGTATGTGTTCCGCATTTATTTGAAGCTCTCGAAATGGATCCAGCCGGTGTCGAATACAAAATTGCTGGTATTAACCACATGGCGTGGCTCTTAGAAATTAAGCGTGGAGCGGAGGACTTGTATCCTGAGATTAAACGTCGTGCGCGGGCAAAGCAAAAACAAAAGCATTCCGACATGGTTCGATTCGAGATTATGGATAAATTCGGGTACTATGTGACAGAGTCCTCGGAACACAATGCTGAGTATCATCCTTATTTTATCAAGCATAGATATCCGGAATTGATTGATAGGTACAATATACCACTAGATGAATATCCTCGTCGATGCGTTTCTCAGATTAACCAGTGGGTACAGATGAGGGAAAGTTTGGTTGAGAACAACAACATTACACACACTCGAAGTCATGAGTACGCATCATACATTATGGAGGCTATGGAGACAAACGTTCCGTTTAAAATTGGAGGAAACGTGATGAACACTAGCCTCATTGAAAATTTGCCAAGGGAAGCCTGCGTGGAAGTCCCTTGCTTGGTCGATGCGAGTGGAGTAACTCCCACATATGTAGGCCGATTACCTGAACAGTGCGCCGCACTTAATCGAACCAATATCAACACACAGTTATTAACTATAGAAGCCGCTATAACGAAGCGCAGGGACGCGATTTACCATGCCGCAATGTTAGATCCTCATACTTCATCAGAGTTGTCGATCGACGACATTGTATCGCTTTGTGACGATTTAATTGAAGCACATGGCGACTGGTTGCCTGCATACCGTTAAGGTTTTCTCGAGTGTGGGAATCACGGCACGAACGTTCCATTTATAGACCGTACCTGGGAAGGATGTCGTTACATTTTAAATTGCGCTCTGCTCGCAGAAAATGTTGTTTTTGAATATACGCTTGAAGGGCCGAGAGGTGGTTCCTCTCGGTCTAATTGTTTACATTAAACTTTAAACTTCCCACTCCTGTGCAAGCATTCCGTAATGATGAGGTCCACATAATGGTCACACAGTCATTCAGCCAGTCCTCCGAACCCTGTCAATGG
This sequence comes from Alicyclobacillus hesperidum subsp. aegles, assembly GCF_027923525.1. Lineage (NCBI taxonomy): Bacteria > Bacillati > Bacillota > Bacilli > Caryophanales > Alicyclobacillaceae > Alicyclobacillus > Alicyclobacillus hesperidum. Next base: position 16,531 of record NZ_BSBJ01000001.1, read on the forward strand.
CCATGTTGGACGAAAACAAATCGGACATCGCCACACCTACATCAGGGCACACGCCCTACCTTGGACGTTCCGTTTGCGCATTCGATGTACCATGGAGGTGAATGCCGTGGTTGTCATCTTGCGCCAAATGGCGACCGGGAGTGCGGAAATTGTCGTCACAGCGGGAAGCAGTTCGGATGAACAGGTGGTCATTGCGGACTATCTCGGAATGACCGTTGGCGATGTAATCCGCAAGCTGGAACGTAAAGGTTATGCGCTGACGTTCGTCACGGAGCACTACCTGGTACTGCAAAAGCAAGCGCGCCGCGAGCGAAAAGCGCGTTATGCCAAACCGACGCTATTTCCGATTTCATAACCGGACTTCCGCATGCCACCTTTTCCTCAAATCTCTATTAAGATTTCCAGTTGGCAACGGCCGGCCGAAGTCGTAGCATAGGCTACGGAGAGATGGAGGCCGGTCGTTGCGTATGCCAAAATGGTTTTTGTTTACGTTGTTAATCCTTGCGAACCTCATCTGGTCTGGCAGCTTTACGGCAACCAGTATTGCCGCCGAGTCGATTGCGCCCACCCTCATCGTCATGGCGCGCATGCTGGTCGGGGGATTGTTGCTTTCGCCGGCGTTATTCGCTCATCGGCGAAATAGCAATTCATGGAGCTTGGCAAAGGCCATCCGCATCGCCCTTCTTGGCTTGCTCGGCTTTACGCTTCCTGTGACGATGGAAACCATCGGGATCCACATATCCTCACCCGCACTGGGCGCGGTTTCAATCGCGCTTGAGCCCCTGCTCACTCTTTTGGTGTCGTCCGTTATCTTCCATACGCGCCTTGGTCCGCGCAGGTGGTTCGCGATGGGCCTTGCTGCAGTCGGCGCGTGGGTCGTTGCGGGTTGTCCTCGGCCGGGCGTATCGGGGTATCTCGCGGGCGATTTACTCATGCTATGTGCGGTTGTATGTTATGCCGTGTATAATGCGGTGTCTGGGCGTCTGACTGCCGACGTGCCGGCGACGGGTGCGACGTCCATCATGCTCTTAGCGGGCGGCGTCGGGTGTGTCCCGCTGTTTTGGGCCAGTGGCCACCCCTGGCCACATCATGTTTCGCCTGCGAGCTTTTGGAGCCTCGTTTTCCTGGCTGTACTTGCAACCGCAGGCGCATACCTCGTGTGGATTGTCGTCCTGCAAGATCACGATGTCGCCAGCGCGGCGATTACGCTTTATCTGCAGCCGGTATTTGGCGTGCTATTGGCGATCGCGATCGTTCATGAGCGCCCATCCTTGTATTTTTACATTGGTGGCGTCATGATTCTACTTGCCCTCTTTCTTGGGCAGTACAGAGAACGAGATGCGGCACGCCGGAAAGCCGGTCATGACACAGAAAGACCGGATGAGGTCCAACTATAGGTAAGCACTTGCTTGCGAAACTTGCCGCAATTCGTCATGATAAAGGATGTTCAAGTGAATCAATCCTTCGGGGCAGGGTGAGGCCACGCGGCCAATTCCCGATCGGTGGTGATCCGACACAGGTTCGGCGAGTCCACGAGCCAGATAGGCAGGAACTGGTGAGAATCCAGTACCGACGGTACAGTCCGGATGAAAGAAGGAATCGAACCAAGTGGATTTGGCGTGTCTATCTCGCCTTGGCTTGGTCGTTCGGTTATTTCATCGTGGTTTGTGAGCGCCCCTGTCGATGCAGGGGCGCTTGTTGTTGTTTGTGGGGGTGTTTTCACTGCACGTGGACGAGCATTTTATGCGTTATGCGCTTGCGGTGGCAAGTCTTGGCGGCGCGCAAACCTCGCCAAATCCCCGCGTCGGCGCGGTTGTCGTGCGAGACGGCGAGATCGTCGGGCAAGGGGCGCATCTAAAACCAGGCGACCCGCACGCGGAGGTCTATGCTTTGCGGATGGCAGGGGAAAAAGCGCAAGGTGCGACGATTTATGTAACGCTCGAACCCTGTAATCATCATGGGCGCACACCGCCGTGCAGCGAGGCGATTTTGGCAAGCGGCATCAAACGCGTCGTGGTCGCCGTGCTCGACACGGATCCCCGCACGGCCGGGGGTGGCGTTGCACGTCTTCGCGATCGCGGGATCGACGTGACGGTCGGCGTGCTAGAAGACGAAGCTCGCGCACTCAACCGCGCTTTCTTTCACCGGCTGCAATCGGGCAGGCCGCTTGTCGTCTACAAGGCAGCGCTGACCTTAAGCGGCCATGTGGCCGCCAACACAGGCCACAGCCAGTACGTCACAGGTCCACTTGCACGCGCGGACGTGCAGCGTTTGCGCATGGAGCACCCCGGTATTGCCGTCGGTATTGGAACCGTCTTGGCGGACGATCCGCGATTGACCGTGCGCAATTCAGACGCCGAGCAGGCTGGCGATTGGCAGCCGCTTCGCGTGATTTTTGATTCTGGGCTGCGGCTGCCAGCTTCGGCACGCATGCTCGCCGAACCCGGGCAAACTGTGATTGTGACGACCACATCCGCATTTGCCAACGAAAGGCGGGTGCAGGAGATCGAGGCGGCAGGGCAGGTTGTTTGGCTCCCGGTTGCCGGGGAAGCAGGCCGCATTTCGCTCGCGGCGGCATTGCCCAAATTAGCTGCGCTTGGGCTGAACTCGATTCTGCTTGAAGGCGGCCCGACGCTCGCGGCGGCGTTTTTGCAGGATAGGCTCATCGATGACGTGTGTTTCTACGTGGCACCGAAGCTGTTGTTAAATGGCTTGCCGCCGTTTCTGGGGGCAGCCACGCAGTCTATGGCCGAAGCGATTGCCCTTCATCATGTTGCGGTGCGTCAAGTTGGCGATGATCTTTGCATCACAGGTCGCGTGAAGTACGCGCCGTGAGGAGGTGAGAACATGTTCACAGGGTTGGTCGAGGAGTTGGCGCACGTCGTTCGCGTCGATGCGAGCCCACATGGCGCCGCGTTTGAACTGGCAGCGGACAAAATTATGGAAGACATGCAGTTGGGGGATAGCATTGCCGTCAATGGCGTCTGTCTCACGGTCGAGCGCATGCAGGGAGATCATTTCTTTGTCTCGGCTGTGCCTGAGACCCTGCGCCGATCCAACCTTGGTCGCCTGCAGGCTGGAGACGCGGTTCACGTCGAGCGCGCCATGTCTGCCAGCGGGCGCTTTGGTGGGCATATCGTCTCCGGGCATATCGACGGGACAGGCCGCGTGCGCGAGGTGCGCCAAGACGGCATTGCACGCGTGTTGGTGATTGAGGTCGATCCTGCACTCATCCGATACATGGTCGACAAAGGTTCCGTTTGTGTCGATGGTGTGAGTCTCACCATTATGCGCGTTGTCGGCCAGGCATTTTCCGTTTCCATCATCCCTCACACGCGCGGTGCAACGCGATTTGGCGGCGTACGGCCTGGGGAAATCGTGAACATTGAGTGTGATATCGTCGCCAAATACGTTGAACGACTCTTGATGGGAGGGGCTGCCGTCGAGCATGAAGGAGCCCCAGGCTCAACAACAGGTGGAATTACGTTAGACATGCTGGCGCGGCATGGTTTTGCGTGAATTGTAGATCGCGGGGGTGAAGGTATGGATTCGATTGAAGCAGCTATTGCCGATCTGCGCGAGGGGCGCATCGTGATCGTCGTCGATGACGAGGATCGGGAAAACGAAGGCGATTTTATTGCCCTTGGTGCGAAAGCCACACCAGAGGTTGTCAACTTCATGATCACGCACGGCCGCGGCCTTCTTTGTGTGCCGGTCACCTCGGAGCGGGCGGCGCGCCTTGGTTTCGCGCAGATGATTGAACGCAATACCGACCACTTTGGCACGGCCTTTACCGTTTCGGTCGATGCTGCAAGCACACATACAGGAATTTCGGCCTATGAGCGCGCGGAGACGATCGCGGCGATTGTCTCCGAGACGTCGAAACCGGAGCACTTTCGCAGGCCAGGTCACATCTTCCCGCTCATTGCAAAGTCTGGCGGTGTCCTGCGGCGAGCCGGGCATACCGAGGCGGCTGTCGATCTCGCTCGTCTTGCCGGTGAACCAGAGGTTGGCGTCATCTGTGAAATTTTGAATGAAGATGGCACGATGGCGCGTCTTCCACAGCTGGAAGAAGTGGCACAGAGATTTGGCCTTAAGCTAATCAGCGTCGCTGACCTCATTGCCTACCGCAAGCGCTCGGAAAAACTGGTGAGTCGCCAAGCGGAGGCGAACTTGCCGACCGCATACGGCGATTTTCGGGCCGTTGTGTATACCAATGAGGTCGATGACAAAGAGCACATTGCGCTTGTTTGTGGCGATGTGACAGACGGCGAACCGACGCTTGTCAGGGTGCACTCGGAATGTCTGACCGGCGATGCATTTGGTTCGCTTCGTTGTGACTGTGGGCCCCAGTTGCACGCCGCATTGCGGCAAATTTCTGAAGCGGGCAAAGGTGTATTGCTGTATCTGCGGCAGGAGGGGCGCGGGATTGGGCTTCTCAACAAGATTCGTGCCTACGCCCTCCAGGATGAGGGAGCGGATACGGTGGAAGCCAATCACCGTCTCGGCTTTCCTGACGATCTTCGCGATTACGGCATCGGTGCGCAGATTTTGCGCGATCTCGGCGTGCGCAAAATGCGGCTGTTGACCAACAACGTGCGCAAGTTGCGCGGCATTGCTGGACATGGACTTGAAGTCGTCGAGCGCGTGCCGTTACAGGTGGATCGCAACCCGCACAACGAACTATACCTGCGAACGAAACGAGACAAGTTGGGACATCTGCTGGACTTGCCGTGATCGTACGTGGAGTGGGCTATTGTAAAACCTTATGACAAGCAGGATTGCCAAGAGGAGTGGACGAATTTGCGTACTTACGAAGCACAATTGGTGGCGTCAAATCAACGTGTGGGCATTGTCGTTGCAAGGTTTAACGAGTTCATCACGAGCAAGCTGTTGTCCGGTGCGCTGGACGCGCTCAATCGGCACGGCCTGCCAGAGGACAACGTCGAGGTCGCCTGGGTGCCTGGTGCGTTCGAGATTCCTTCCGCCGCGAAGTGGATGGCGACGAGTGGTCGCTTTGATGTCGTAATCGCCCTAGGAGCCGTGATTCGGGGCTCAACGCCGCACTTCGACTATGTCTCAGCGGAAGTGGCGAAGGGCGTCGCTCAGCTTTCGATGAACACGGACACGCCGGTAATTTTTGGAGTTCTGACAACAGATACCATCGAACAGGCGATTGAGCGCGCAGGCACGAAGGCGGGAAACAAAGGCTGGGATGCGGCTGTCAGCGCTATTGAAATGGCGAATCTGCGGCGGATGTTACAAGGTTGATGGATGGGGGATGGCGTGATGGCAAAACAGCAGCTTGCGAGCTACGGCGCTTGGGCGTCACCGCTCTCTGCGGATAAGGTGGTACAGGCGGCGACGGGGCTTGGCAGTCCGAAGTGGGACGGCGAAAGTCTGTATTGGCTCGAGAGCCGACCGCACGAAGCGGGGCGCATTGCGATTGTGAAACGGTTGCCGGACGGACGCGAGATCGACTGTTTGCCGATCCCATTCAATGCTCGATCCCGCGTACACGAATATGGCGGTGGAGCATATGCGGTCAAAAATGACGTCGTCTATTTTGTAAACTTCTCGGATCAATGTATCTATCGCGTGCGCTTTGCTGGCGAAGAACCTTTGCCGCCTGAGTCTGTGACACAGCCGTCTGCGCTCCGCTTTGGCGACTTGTTTATCGCGGAGGATGTCATTTTCGGCGTTGTGGAAGATCACGGGACGAGCGGCGAACCGGTCAACAGCTTGGCGGTCGTGCGCCTTGCTGACGGTCGGGTCGACATCGTCGCCAGTGGACACGATTTTTACGCGTATCCGCGCCTATCGGCAGACGGCAGGCGGTTGGCTTACATCGCGTGGGATCATCCAAATATGCCATGGAATGGGACCTACCTGTATGTAGCCGATTGGGATGGAGAGAAGCTCGCGAATGCACAGCGGATCGCAGGTGGACGGGAAGAATCTATCTTCCAACCCGAATGGAGCCCGCGTGGGCAATTGTTCTACGTGTCAGACAAGACAAACTGGTGGAATCTGTACGCTTGGGATGCCGGCGGTACGCGCGCCGTCGCACCGCGCGACGTGGAATTTGGACGTCCGCTTTGGCAACTGGGTAGCTCGACGTATGCGTTTATTGACCATTCGCACATCGTAGCTACATACGTGGAGAACGGCTTCGGGCGATTGTGTGAGATCGATGTAGATACAGGTACTTTGACCGATATAGAGACGGCGTTCACGGGCTTTGACGATTTGTTCGCAGATGGTGCGGGTGGTGTGTTCTGTGTCGCCATGTCGACGCGGCGTCCTGCTGTCATCGCGAAGGTGTATGGCAAGAGCGTCGACACCGTCAAGTTTGGACCAAGTGCCGCTCTTAGCGACGACTGGATTGCAGAGCCGGAGGCCATTGTGTTTCCGACTACGGGCGGTGAGGTGGCCTACGGCTTTTACTATCCGCCCACCAATCCACAGTATGTTGCACCTGCTTCCGAGCGGCCACCGCTATTGGTGATGTCGCACGGCGGTCCGACCAGCGCAGCCCGGCCGGTTTACAAATTGTCGATTCAGTACTGGACGACGCGCGGCTTTGGCGTTCTCGATGTCAACTATGGCGGCAGCACTGGGTATGGGCGGAAGTACCGCGAGCGCCTGGCCGGGCAATGGGGCATCGTCGACCTCGACGATTGTTGCCAAGGTGCCTTATATCTTGTCGAGCGTGGCGATGTCGATCGCGATCGGCTGTGTATCACGGGTGGCAGTGCCGGCGGCTACACCACGCTGGCCGTGCTTGCGTTTCGCGATCTGTTCCGCGTTGGTGCAAGTCACTACGGTGTGAGCGATCTCGCTCTGCTCGCCAAGGAGACACACAAGTTTGAATCGCGTTATATTGAGCAACTCGTTGGTCGGTATCCGGAGGAACGGGAGCGATTTGTCGCGAGATCGCCCTTACAGCACGTGGATCAGTTTGCGTGCCCGGTGATTTTCTTCCAGGGTGAAGACGACAAAGTAGTACCGCCCAATCAAGCGGAATTGATGGTCGAGGCACTAAAAAGGAAGGGTGTGCCCGTCGCCTATCTTTTGTTTCCGGGCGAAGGCCATGGGTTTCGGAAGGCGGAAAACGCGAAGCGTGCCTTGGAAGCGCAGTTGTTCTTTTTTGGAGCTATCTTGAACTTTACGCCGGCTGATCCGATTGATCCCGTTCCCATAGAGAACTGGTCGAAGTGAGAAGAAACTTGGACGGGTGGCTGACCTGTACCGATGACCACGGCATCATCATTGGCTTTCGGATAGACACAGGCTTGTTTTTGGCTTGTCGGTTGATGGGGAGCATGCTACACTAGCCTATGAAAAAAGGAATACCGTGAATAGGGGACTAGGGGTGCCGACGTTGGCTGAGAGGTGACATAGTCACCAACCCTTTCGGACTCGACCTGGATAATACCAGCGTGAGGAAGTGCCCACCGTCGCTACGCTATCAGCGCCCTTTTCACCCGTCGTGGAAAGGGCGCTGTTTTGCGTGCGAACAGGTTCTCCCAAAGGTCGTCCTGTCACGGAAGCGAAGGGAGATGCAAGTTGTGCTTGCGAAATGGAAGTTACGTGAAGTCATTTTAATGGTTGTGCTTGCGATTGTCTGCGGCGGATTGTATCGTGTGTGGGACGTAATCAATGCGCTGGTGCCAACGACCGCCTATGCGTTGCAGGCGGCGATGACAGGGTTTTGGATGATTGCAGGTGTTCTCGTTCCCTATATTATTCGACGCCCGCTTGCCGCGTTGATCGCCGAGTTGGTCGCAGCCGCTGTGGAACTTTTGCTTGGTGGACAATTCGGCCTTGGAACCATGGAGTCGGGTCTTATTCAAGGGATTGGCTCGGAAATCGCGTTTCTTATTTTCGCGTATCGGATGTTTAACCTGTCCTCTTGTATGCTTTCCGGAACACTCGCCTCGCTAGCCTACTTGGTTCAATGGTACTTCCAGTATGGAGGCAAGTCGTTGGATCTTGGTACCATGCTTTTATCCATTATGATTTCTCTCGTCAGCGGCGCCATTCTCGGTGGTTGGTTGCCGAAGTTGATGGGTGATGCGCTAAAGCGTACGGGTGCCGTTCGAAATTACGCCATTGCGAAGGATGGGCGGGCGATCCCACAATGAGCCGGCCGCTGCCTATCCATGGCGAGTCGCCGCTTGTATCGGTACGCGATCTCGCCGTGACATACGATGGGGAAGCGAAACCAAGCGTGCGCGGGTGCACATTTTCCATTCACCCGGGCGAATGCGTGTTGCTCGCGGGGCCGAGCGGCAGTGGAAAAAGTACGCTTGCCATGGCCTTGGCTGGCATTATTCCCCGGTCTGTCGAGGGCGTAGTCACGGGCGAATGTTGGATAGCTCCATCGGTATCAAAACCGGGGAAAATTGGCTATGTATTTCAAGATCCAGAATCTCAGTTCTGCATGCACCACGTCGACGACGAGATTGCGTTCGGGCTTGAGAATTTGCAGGTTCCGCGCGACGAAATGGCACAACGGACTAAACAGGCCCTTGCCGCTGTGCATCTGCACGTTCACCCGCACGCGGCGCATGCGCGCTTTTCTGGCGGAATGAAGCAAAAGCTTGCCATCGCCTGTGCACTTGCGATGGAGAGCGAACTGTTCATCTTCGACGAACCAACGGCAAATCTCGACCCGACTTCCACGCGCATGGTGTTCGCCATGATTGCAGAATTGCGCAAACAAGGCAAGACACTTCTCATCATTGAGCATAAGTATGAAGCTTTGTTGCCTGTGGTCGATCGCGTCATTGCACTGAACAATGCAGGCGAGCAGGTCGGTGTTTTTGCTGCCGACGAATGGCGCAGGCTTAGCCAAGGAGAGTCAGGCACCTGCCTGCATCCCAATCCTTTACCGGTCTTCCCCACCTCGTCTCCTGACCCGGTATTAGCGCTTTGCGATTTGGCCTTGACGTACGGCGGGGAGCAGGTCTGGCAAGGGATTGATGCACAGGTTGGGCGCGGAGAATGGATTGCCATCGTTGGACCTAACGGCGCAGGCAAGTCGTCGTTGCTTGAGACGATGGCGGGTTTGCGCCGTCCGTCGAAGGGGATCGTGAAGTTCGCTGGTCGGGCCATCACGGGCATGTCAGCGCGTGAACGCTACTCGCATATCGCATATGGCTTTCAAAACCCAGAATATCAGTTCCTGTATGAGCAGGTAGCGGACGAGATGGCGAGCCGGGTGCTTGGCGATGACATTCCAGAGGACGTACTCCATGCCCTTGACGAGTTTGGGCTGGCCGAACACGCGCATGCCTCCCCTTATGCCTTGAGTCAAGGACAGAAGCGCCGTTTGTCCGTCGCAGTGATGATGCGAACTCATGCGGACATCTGGTTGTTTGACGAACCCACGTATGGTCAGGACCCGGCGTCCGAAGCCCAAATCTTAAATAGGCTATTGCAGTTGCAAGCTGATGGCAAGAGCATTGTCACGGTCACACACGATATGAACTTGGTCCAGACGTACGCTACACGCGTTTGGGTACTCGCTGAGGGCACGCTGTTATACGATGGGGCGGTGTCCGAACTCCTTGAGCGCCAAGACATCCTCGAGCGTGCGCACTTATTCGACGATATAGTGCCGCTTTCAGACGACGGGCCTGATCCATCCGCGGGCATTGCGCCGGAGGATGTGACCACAGCACTGCAACATGCACCGAAGCAGCCTTCCTGGCCAAGAAGATCGCCTGTTGGCAAATGGCATCCAGATGTGAAGGCGTTGACGCTTCTGATCACTGCCGTCGTTTGCATGTGCTGTTGGTCGTTCGGTGAAGCGGGGAGACTCTGGGCCTTGGTCCTCGTCCTGGCGTTTGCGTTCGGGTGGTGCCATCCAGGGAAGATGGTCAAACGCCTGTTACCACTTGTCCTCGTCTACGTGATCTACCTTTGGGCATTCGCGGCAAACGCAGCTACACCACCGGGATATCGCTACGTGCACTGGCTGTGGTTTCACATCAGTTGGTATGGTTTGAACCAAGGGTTGCTTGTCGTATTGCGAACTTTTGCGACGGTCATCTTGGCCTACGTCCTGCTTGTGACGACGGATGGCACCGATTTTATGGTCGGGTTGAGCCAATCGTTCAGGATTGTACCGAAGATGTCCTATGGTATGATGGCCGGAATGGGGTTTCTGGGCCGTTTTGGGCACGACTTAGAGACGTTCCGCATGGCACGGCGCTTACGAGGTCGCGAGGGTTGGTGGATTTTGCGTCCTGTCACCTACGCGTTGCCATTGCTCAGCCAGTCCGTTCGTATCAGCGAGCGACTCGCGATCGCGATGGAGGCACGAGGGTTTTATGGAGATCCTGCCAACGCGTGGAACGGGCGTACGTATTATCGGCAAGTGTCTTTGCGAGCCCGCGACATGGTCGCCGGCGCTTTGACCATCGCGTTGGCGTTGGTGTTATGGTTGACGTAACGTTTTTTATCTCCGAGCAAGGATGGGGCAGCGTGGACGACACGTTGCCCCATTTACATGGATTGGCGACACGGTTTATGCGGCTAGGTCCGTCTCGAAGCGGCGCTCAATCCGGGATTTGCTGCTGAACAAACCGTCCGATTTCCGCGATGGCAGCGTCGGCTTCTGGCATGGGGAAGCTTTGGAACACATGCCACATCTCTTCCCAGATATGCAAGGTGACACTGACTCCGGCGGCGCGCGCCTTGTCGGCGTAGCGGACCGAGTCGTCGAGTAAACATTCGTGATCGCCCACGTGAATAAGAAGCGGGGGCAGGCCTTGTAAATCGGCGTACAGTGGCGACGCGAGTGGGTGTGTGAGGGTTTCTTCTGCCGTGTACAGCGCGGGCGCCTTGCGAATGCTGTTGGGCTCAAGCCACGGGTCGTATTTGGCGCGCGTAGTCATCGACTCGCCCGTACCTGCGAGATCGGTCCATGGTGACAAGAGGATGGCACACGCCGGGAGATCCACGTTAGCGTCGCGTAGCGACAGAAGTATCGCGGCGGTCAGACCACCTCCAGCAGAGTCGCCGGCGATGGCGATGCATGCGGGAGTGATCCCACCGTCGCGTATGAGTTCCTTGTACACGTCAACTGCATCTTCGACGGCAGCTGGGAATTTATGCTCTGGTGCCAATCGATATTCGATCAACAGAACGCGAGCCTTGGCAGCACGTGCAAGTCGCCAGCACAAACTTCGGTGGGATTCACAGCTACCCATATAATAGGCGCCACCGTGAAGGTAGAGGATGACACGGCTGCTCGAAACGCCTTTCACCTCTATCCATTCTCCATGCACACCCGCTATGTTTGTTTGCGTGACGATCACGTCGTCCGGTTGGGGAATGGTTCTGCCCATTTCGTCCAGGGCAGCCCGTTGCATTTCGATGGAGGGTGGGGGGCCTTCATGTTCACCACTGCGATACTGACTGAGCATTTGCCGGATGGCCATGGCTTCGTGGCTAGGCAAGTCAATCTCCTCCTACACGCGAATATGAAAGCGTTATCAACATAATCTTATAATATGATAAATTTGTGCGGTAAAGAGGAAAGTCTTTGCCTAAGGTGACGTATTGCTGATTTCCGTCTCTGGTTGCTGCGGGCCTGTAGGCGTTACGCTATAGAGCTATAGAAAAGAGGCCACCCCAAGTGATTTGGGCGCAGCCTCATGGTCGCCGTGGTCTAGTTCATTCTTTATGCAAGGAGCCTGATTTCACTTCCCGAAAGATGCTAACCAGGCCTACGCCCGCAAAGACCGCAAACAGTGGCATCAGAGGGTATCGGAATCTATCCCATGCCGGGAAAAAGAAAAAGAAACACGTGTTATACAACAAGAAGGCGAAGGGTAGCCAAGCCTGGCGCCACCCCGGGATACGGCGCACCCAAAAGTAGATGAGGCCAATACCGGCAGGCACCATAAAGAGAAAATAAGCGGTCGTCAGAACAGCATCCATCGGATGCAGCCAGCCTGCGACGCGCGGTGAAACACGGAACGTGTACCAATTCGCATTGAGATCGTCTTTGTACAAATCCCATATTTTTATAAACCCGTTGACGATGGTTCGGCCGATATGGTGTTCAATATAGTGAAGTGCCACATGTTCGCCGACGGCGTTCTTTTGCACCTCATTGTGAATGTTGAGCAATGGGTTGACGTATGGGTTGTACGACCACCAATACCCCCCATTCGTATGTATCCCCTGAAACAGGTTTGTCCCGCCGTTTGTCGACACAAGTACCCAATGGTGCATGGTGATACGGTTGCGAATGGTCACGGGCAGCACGCTGATGAGCATGCCGACAAAGAGCGTAACAGCGCGGGCAATCGCGGGCCAAATTCGTTTGGTCAACGTTCCAGACTGGCCGCTGACAAGTTCGTACAAAAAGACAAACAGTGGAAAGGCGAGCGGGATTGGGCGAACGTCGACCGCAAAGCCAAGTGCGATTCCCGCTATGGCAACGCCAAGGGACAGTGCCCGTGTACGATCTGCACGAAGGTAGAGGTAGAGCGAGATGAGCAACAACGTTGTAAACAGTTCCTCGGAACCAAGAACGCTATTCCAGACAATTTGACTTGGCAACAGCGTATAGCAGATGGATGCCGCGAGCGCGTACGCGTGGCTTTGAAACAAGCGGCATGTCAACAGGTAAATGAACCAAACTATGAGTGTTGACAAGAGTGCATTCACGGCAAGGCCGACCGCCACAGAGGGCCCTGTGAGTCGGAAGATGAGCGATAAAAACAAGGGCCAGCCGATGGGCCAGTAGGCGGTGGGTTGACCGAACCAGTTGTAGCCCTGATTGCTTGCCAGTTCGACAGCGTGATCGTAATACCATTGAAAGTCCGCTTCTTGAACTGGATGCATCAGCCCTATCCAAATGAAGCGCACGATGATATTCGCTGCCAGGACGACGAAGATGGCCGTCTTTTCACGGCCTTGCATGGAAAACTGCTTCATGAATACGACGGCTCCTTTCAAATCATTCAATATGCTACCCTAGTTTTGGATTCCATGCGAGTACAAAGCCTTGCACCACATTTCGACACGTCCCGCGCAGGGAATCGCCGCAGATGTGGTATGATAAGTGTGTCGGCCAAAATATTTTTGCACTGGGAGTGGACATATGCCCTACACAGAACAAGATCAATTGGCTGTCAAGACGATTCGGACGCTGTCGATCGACGCCATCGAAAAGGCCAACTCGGGTCACCCTGGTTTGCCGATGGGCGCCGCACCGATGGCGTACGTGCTGTGGTCGCGCTTCATGAAGTTCAACCCGGAAAACCCGAGTTGGATCGATCGCGACCGCTTCGTGTTGTCGGCCGGACATGGTTCGATGCTATTGTACAGCTTGCTCCATTTGACTGGGTATGACGTGACGATCGACGATTTAAAACAGTTCCGTCAATGGGGCTCCAAGACACCAGGCCATCCGGAATACGGTCATACGCCGGGTGTCGACACGACCACAGGACCGCTCGGTCAAGGCATCGCGACTGCAGTCGGTTTTGCAATGGCAGAGCGTTTCTTGGCGGCCAAGTTTAATCGCGACGGCCATACCCCGATTGACCACTATACATACGTGATTTGCGGCGACGGGGACTTGATGGAAGGCATTAGCGGCGAAGCGAGTTCGCTGGCGGGTCATCTGAAGCTGAACAAGTTGATTGTGTTGTACGATTCAAACGACATTTCGCTGGACGGACCCACAAGTTGGTCGTTCACGGAAGATGTCAAAATGCGTTACCGTTCATACGGTTGGAATGTGCTCCGTGTTGAGGATGGCAACAATCTTGACGAGATTGAGGCGGCTATCGCAAAGGCGAAGACATTTACCGATGCGCCGACCTTGATTGAGGTGCGAACCATCATCGGCTATGGTGCGCCAAACAAGCAAGGTACGTCGGGAGTGCACGGCAGCCCGCTCGGCAAAGAGGAGACGAAGCTGGCAAAAGAGACGTACGGCTGGAAGTACGCAGAGGACTTCTTTGTTCCTGACGAAGTGCGTGCCCTCTTCGCTGATGTGAAAAAGCGCGGCATTGATGCGGAAGCTGCGTGGAAGGCGGCATATGCGGATTACGCCAAAGCGCATCCTGAGGAAGCGAAGACGTTGGAAGACGCCTTGGCTGGTAAGGCAAACGTCGACTTCGACGCTGTCTTGCCGGAATTCACGGATGCCATCGCGACGCGCGAAGCGTTCGGCAAGGTGATCAATGCAGTTGGCCCGCATATGCCAACGCTACTCGGCGGATCGGCCGACTTGTCAAAGTCAAACAACACGTTGCTCAAGGATGAAGATCACTTCAAAGCCCCAGATTATGCGGGTAAGAATGTCTTTTATGGCGTTCGCGAGCATGCGATGGGCGCGATGATGAACGGCCTTGCGTTGCATGGCGGAATTTTCCCTTATGCCGGCACGTTCCTCGTATTTGTCGACTACCTGCGCCCGGCTGTGCGCTTGGCTGCGCTTATGAAGCAACCGTCATTGTTTGTTTTGACGCACGACTCCATCGCGGTGGGCGAAGACGGTCCGACGCACGAGCCGATCGAACAGTTGGCGTCGCTGCGCGTGATTCCAGGCTTGCGCGTGTTCCGTCCAGCTGACGGCACGGAAACGGGGCTCGCCGTCAAGTATGCTTTGACGCATCGCGATGCGCCGGTGGCGCTTGCATTGTCGCGGCAAAAGCTCCCGACCTTGGCGGAGATCAAGGAAAACAAGGGTCAATTCGAAAAGGGTGGCTATGTCATTTACAAGCACGGCGATGGTTCTGACCTGGCCTTGCTCGCATCCGGCTCCGAGGTTCAGCTTGTGCTCGAAGCAGGTAAAAAGTTGGCCGCCGAAGGCGTCAAAGTACGCGTCATTTCGTTCCCGTCCCTTGAAGTGTTCCGTGCACAAGAAAAGGCTTATCGCGATGACGTTCTGCCGCCAACTCTGCGCAAGCGCGTTGCGGTCGAGATGGCTCATCCAATGAGCTGGTACGAATTTGTCGGTTTCGACGGTGAAGTGCTGGGCATTGAGCGGTTTGGTGCATCCGCCCCTGGCGACATCGTCGTCAAAGAGTACGGCTTTACGGTCGACAACGTATATGCGGCTGCAAAGCGCGTGTTGTCACGCTAAGCGAACCATCCAATACGTTTCGCAAACGGCAAACACCCCTCCAACCAGCGCTGTCTGGAACGAGGGGTGTTTTATTGTGGTCTTTACGGTTTATCGGGTGGCTTCAGCCCTTAAAACGAACCTCTCGCTCGTAGTGTTCCGTGACGATCTCGATGAATCGTTTTGTGAGGGGCTCGTGTTCGATCGCGTCTGGGTACGCGAGAAACGTCGGCCGGCAGAACTGAGGATCTGGCAGTGCGATACCAATGACGCCCTTGGCGGCGGCATCGTGCAGGGTGCGCCGCGGTAGGAGCGAGATCCCGAGTCCTTGTGCGACCATCGCTTTGATACCATCAATGCTGTCCAGTTCCATGCGCACGTCTGGATAGACGTCGTATTTTGCGAGCAACATCGAAATGCGTCGTCGAAATGGCGCTGTGGTGTCGGCAAAGGCGATAAATGGCTCGTCCGCGAGCGCGCCGATGCTCGGAAGGTCGTGGACAAAGCGGTGGCCAATAGGCACGACGAGATCGATCGCGTCCGCTGGATATTCCACCAGGCGAACGCGGGGGTGGTGAATGGGCTCGCCGAGAAAACAGAAGTCGACTTGGTTTCCCACGAGTGCTTCCACCATGTCTTCGTACATGCCCATGCGAACCTGCAGGCGTACTTCTTCGACTTGTAGCATGTGGTGCAAGCAGCGTGGCACGTCGGTCGAGACAAATGCTCGTCCGGACATCACACGCAGAGTGTGAATGGGACGGGCCGCCGGTTCAAGCATGCGGTGTTCAATCTGCATCATTTGTTCCGCGAGCGGGAATAAACGCGTTCCTTCTGCCGTGAGCTGGACGCCCCCAGGTGTGCGCGTGAACAGTTGGCAGCCGAGATCGCGCTCAAGTCTTTGCAAGCGGTTGGTGACCGTAGATTGCGACATGTAGAGTTGATCAGCTGTTCGTGAAATCGATTTGTTGCGAGCCACCGCAAGAAACAGTTGCAGATCTTTCGTCTCCAGATGGGTCGCCTCCCACAGGGGGTATTTCGCCCTCAAAAGCGTCCTCGTAAACAAGGCATTTCACGCCGGGTATCAGGCGTTCAGCAACTCGCGTGTTTCGATGATGCCACCGCCAAGACACACGTTGCCATCGTAAAAGACGACCGACTGTCCTGGCGTGATCGCACGCTGGGGTTCGTCAAAGACAACGTCACACGTATCCGGGCCGCGCATATGCACCGTCACACCTTGATCCGATTGTCGATAGCGAAATTTGGCGGTACAGCGGAACGCGTCCGGCTGCGGTGGGCGACCTTCCACAAACGATAGCCTCGACGCGCTCAGGCGCGTCGCAAACAGCCGTGGGTGATCCTGACCCTGCGCTACAATTAACACGTTGCGTTCAAGGTCTTTGTCGACAACGTACCAGGCTTCACCGCTGCCTTCCTGTAAACCACCGATGCCAATGCCGCGGCGTTGTCCAATGGTATAGTACATCAAGCCCTCGTGTTGGCCGATCCGGTTGCCATCCACATCCTCGATGATACCGGGCTGGGCTGGTAAGTAGGTGCTTAGGAACTGGTGGAAGTTGCGTTCACCGATGAAGCAGATACCTGTACTGTCCTTTTTCGCTGCCGTTGGCAATCCGTGATCACGCGCTATCTGCCGTACTTCCGCTTTCTGCAGGTGACCGATGGGGAACATGGCGCGTCGCAAGGGCTCTTGATCCAGTGTATGCAGGAAGTACGTCTGGTCCTTGTTTGGATCTGCCCCTCGCAGCAATTCCACGGACCCGTCCGCACGGGTGTGCAGTTGGGCATAGTGGCCCGTCGCCAAGTAATCTGCACCAAGGTCCAGCGCTCGTTCCAGCAATTCTTTAAACTTAATCTCCTTATTGCAAAGGACGTCTGGATTTGGGGTGCGTCCACGTTCATACTCTTCAAGGAAATATTGAAATACGCGTTGCTCGTACTCGCGTTCGAAATTGACGCCGTAATATGGGATGCCAATATGCTCGCAGACGCGAGCGACGTCCTCAAAGTCTTCGGTCGCCGTGCAGTGCCCGTTTTCGTCTGTGTCGTCCCAATTTTTCATAAACACGCCGACGACGTCATAACCTGCTTGTTTCAATAAAAGCGCGCTGACGGACGAGTCGACGCCTCCGGACATGCCGACAACTACGCGGGTCGCCATATGGTTCCCTCCTTTTTTGCCTTTTGGCGGATTTGGTACAATGTAAGCTGGCAACAGAATTTAGAGCCGTATGTGAAAGGCGGGTGTTCACCTGTGTTTACGTTGGACCGATCCGCCATCCTCGAACATCCGCGCTTGCGCTTCCTGACAGATCTCGTCCCGATCCATGAACATCTGGACAACATTGAAAAGTTTATTCGCATCTGCTACGAAGAGCAAGGCTGGCATGTCGCACAGGCAGGGCGCATCGTCGCCTTGCGCGCGACGGACGAGGATAGGCTGTCGAGCGCCTTTAAGGCGAGCTTGTACCTGGGCAAATACAACGATATGGCAAATACGCAACGGTTTTTGCGCAGCATGGTCGCGGCAGGGCACTCTTACGAGCCTATCCGCGGCGAAACCGTCCTGTTCCTCGCGATAGGCGTCGGAAAATCGGTTTATGATCACCTTGTTACATATACAGTCGGGCGTCCCACACGCATCGCGGGCGGGCAGCGCGCCAATGTGCCATGGGGATTCGAGCTTCCTGTCGAGGCGAAAAACCCGGATGAATATGAAGAAGAGTTGGAACGGATTCGCCATGTGATCCGATTGGCGAAACAAGAGCGGGCAGAGCAGTTGCAGGCGGCCCGGGCGAAACTGCCGGTCGGATATATCATGCCGCCCTTTCTGCTCGAGTTTTCCGAGGAGGCCTTGATCAAAACGGTTTTCCGGCAGCGCCTGTTCGAAAAGGGCGCGCAAGGGGCGACGGTCGATGTCGTCTCCGACATGTTGAATGCGTGCATCGCGATCGACGAAGAGAAATGGAAGTTTTTAATCGATTACCATGGCCCGCATTTGCAACAGTGGGAGAAAGCGATGCGGACGCTGCGCAAAGACGGATTGACAATCCGCGATATCGCTGAACGTTTGGGCGTCTCGCTCGACGAAGCGCTGGATCGAAATCTTTATGAGATGTTGATAGAGACGGTTGGCAAACTACCCCCGTCGATGTGGGAGAAGCAGCGCTAGTCGTTTTACCATCAGATTTCAGTGACCGACTCAACCACCCAAATGCCGCCTGGCCCTTGTTTTTCCGGTTGGTACAGGTTGACCAGATAGGTGCAATTGCGATGCTTGACGCGTACGACCGCATGCATGAGCCCACTATCTGCATCGCGGTACTGTTCGACAAAGGTGTACACGTCGTTCATGCGCAAGCCTAGGTGGACGATGCCTACCTCTTGGGCCGTGCGGACAGGGCTCAGGCGCCACATATTCTGGCCGCGATCGACGCTGCGTTGGATGCGCTCAAAGTCCTCGCCGGGAATGGCGACGTGGCCGGTGACCACTTCCGGGCATGGCATGGTGGAGATTCCTCCTTTGCGGGCAAACGATATGCCACACTGTATGGGAAGCGGGCGGGTTCGGATACGACATCCGCCCACATTTAAGACTTTTGCGGGAGGTAACGTGGATGGGTATTTCTGGGCGTGGGAAAGTTGCGATTGTCACAGGTGCAAGCTCAGGCATTGGCGAGGCCACTGCGATCGCGCTGGCCGAGGCAGGATTTCAACTCGCCGTCGGTGCGCGCCGAGTGGAGAAACTGAGCGCAGTGGCAACGGAAATTGAGCGTATCTCTGGTAGCAAACCCCTTGCCTCAGCCCTTGACGTCACAGACACTCAAAGCGTAGACGCATTTATTGCAGCTGTTTTGGAACGGTTCGGCAAGGTTCA
This sequence comes from Alicyclobacillus hesperidum subsp. aegles, assembly GCF_027923525.1. Lineage (NCBI taxonomy): Bacteria > Bacillati > Bacillota > Bacilli > Caryophanales > Alicyclobacillaceae > Alicyclobacillus > Alicyclobacillus hesperidum. The sequence continues at coordinate 35,532 of NZ_BSBJ01000001.1, forward strand.
CGTGCTGGTGAACAACGCTGGCAAGGCCTTGGGCCGGGATCCGATTGACGAAGTGGCAAACGAGGCAGATTGGCAAGAAATGCTCGACACCAATGTCATGGGGCTTTTGCGCATGACGCGGCGCTTGGTGCCACACTTGATAGCAAGCGGTGAAGGACATATTGTCAACATCGGATCGACCGCGGGACACGAGGCGTATGCTGGCGGAGGTGTGTACTGTGGCACGAAGTTTGCAGTACGTGCCATAACCGGAGCTTTGCGGCAGGAGTTGCTTGGCAAGCCAGTGCGGGTGACGTCAATCGATCCGGGAATGGTCGAGACCGAGTTCAGCATCGTCCGCTTTCACGGCGACAAGGCGCGTGCGGATGCTGTCTATGCAGGCATGCGGCCGCTGACTGCGGCAGATATCGCCGACTGCATTGCCTTTGCCGTCACACGACCGGTGCATGTCAACATCGACGACATGATCATCACGTCCATCGACCAGGCTGGAGCCACGCGCGTCGCACGCCGGGACGGGCAGTAAGGAGGCCGGTTTACGTGCTGATTTCAGCTGCCGAATTAGCGGCTCATGTGACAGACCCGAATTGGACGGTGTTTGACTGCCGATTTCGCCTGACCGATCCGAATTGGGGAAAAGCGGCGTACGACGAAGGGCACATTCCCGGTGCTCACTACCTGGACCTTGAGCGCGATCTGTCCGGTGCACCCCAGGCTCACGGCGGTCGTCATCCACTCCCCGATATGGAACGCCTTGCAAAGCGGGTTGGCGAGTGCGGTGCAGGGCGAGACTCCGTCATCGTCGTCTACGATGGCGGCGAAGGCATGGCGGCGCGCGCTTGGTGGCTCCTTCGCCACATTGGCGCGCAAGATGTGCGCATGCTCGATGGCGGATGGTCGGCTTGGACGACAGCAGGATTGCCCGTCGTCGCCGATCCGCCGCAAGATAAGCCGGTTACCTTTACGCCGTGCATCACATTGGGAGACACGGTTGACGTGGATGAGGTCCGTGACATGGTACAGTCCGGTTCTGCACTTCTTGTCGATGCGCGTCAACCTGCACGTTATCGCGGCGAGATCGAACCCATGGATAAGGTGGCTGGCCACATTCCAGGGGCCGTCAACCGACCATGGGAGGAGGGGATTGGTTCCGACGGGAAATGGCTGCCTGCGAGTGTGCTACGCAATCGCTTTCACGACCTTGCGACTGCGGGCAAGCCTATCGTCGTCTACTGCGGATCTGGTGTGACGGCGTGTTCGACACTTTTTGCAATGGAGCTTGCGGGCATACGAGGCGTCCGACTTTATCCAGGCAGTTGGAGTGACTGGATTTCGTATGCACAGAACCCGGTTGCAGTGGGCGATGGGGATGAGGAGGCCAAGGCATGACGCCGCTTGGTATCGACGAGGCAAGGAATAGGCTATTATCCATGGTCGGTGAAACGGTGTACGTGCACCTGGAAGTCAATCCAGAGGCGTACATCCGCAACGTCCCCTGTAAGCTCAAGGATGTCGCAGTTATGGGCGATCACGCATATCGCGTGCACCTTGTATTGACAGATCCAGACGGTCTTTTGTCAATTTCGGGTGTCACGGATTTTGTAGATGACGGAGATGCCATCGTGATTACCGGATTTGATACACAGTCGCGAATTCGGCAGACGCTGACCGTTAGTCGCAGACTTCTCGCCATGTGATGGCTTGTGGCAAGCGGGGAAGGAGGAGCACGATGGCGACCGTTGTAGCTGTTTTTGCGCACCCGGACGACGAGACGTTTATCTGTGGAGGAACCTTGGCTAAGCTTGCTGGCACGGGTCACCGTGTCATCCTCGTCTGTGCGACGCTTGGCGAAATGGGGCGTAGGCTTGGCATCCCGCCAATCGCGACGCGTGAATCGATTGGTCAGGTGCGCGAGCGAGAACTTCGTGCGGCATGCGAAGCGCTCGGCATCGAACGGCTTGAATTGCTCGGGTTACGCGACAAGACGCTCGAGATACAGCCGCAAGATGAAGTGGCGGATCGCGTTCTGCAAGTGTTTTTACACGAAAATCCTAGTGCGGTGATTACCTTTCACGACCCATTAGGTGGACACCCTGATCACTGTGCCATCGGGCGCATAGCTACGAAAGCATTCAGCCGTTACCAAACCACAACGTCCGGAAACGGCGCGCGATTGTTTTACGTGTCCTTTGGCGCCGATACCGCAGAGTTTCGCCGTTTTCCGCAGCCAGTGCTGGCGACTGTACAAGTGGATGTGAGTGGATATCAGGTAGAGAAGTTGCGTGCGTTCCGGGCACATCGAACACAGTCGCAACTTGATCGGGCACTCTGGGGGAGCGAACGTCGGGGTGTGGAGCGTATGGGAAATCGAGAGTACTTTGTACACACGATGGGGCCCCGTTTGGCGCGGCCGACTTCGCTACTGGACGAATGACAAACGACGGAGGTGGCTATATGTACGACGAACGGGAATTGTCCTCAGACGTGAGAGAAAGGCTTGCCATCACGCGTGAATTGGCGAACAAATTCAGCGCACGGGCTGCCGCGTACGACGAGAGCGGAGCGTTTCCGCATGACAACATTCGCGATTTGCAGGCCGCGGGTTATGTGTCCTGGACGGTGCCACGCAAATATGGTGGCTTAGAAATCGGTTTGTCGGAAATGCTGATGCATCAAGAACAACTGGCTCGCGGCGACGGTTCGACGGCGTTAGCCATCGGTTGGCACGTCGGCATGATCCTTAATCTTCGATCGACCGGAGCGTTTCCAGACGAACTGTTTGCACAAGTTTGCGAGACAGTCGTACGCGATGGTGCCTTAATCAACAGTTGTGCCAGCGAACCTGCAACCGGCAGTCCGAGCCGCGGCGGCAAGCCGGAGACGACTGCGGTTCCTGTCGACGGTGGCTATCGCATTTCTGGCCGCAAGACGTTTAGCACGCTATCGCCGGCGTTGACGTGGATTGTGGTGACTGCGACCGTCGCGGGAGAGGATGTGGTCGGACAATTTCTCGTGCGCGGCGAGGATGTCGAGATCGTCGAGACGTGGAACGTCCTGGGCATGCGCGCAACGGGTAGCCATGACATCGTGTTGCGCGATGTATTTGTGCCATCGCATCACGTGGTATCCATCGCCCGCCCAGGTGCGAAGACCGAGCGGAACAACGATGGTGGTGGCTGGCTCTTGCACATCCCGGCGTGCTACCTAGGTGTCGGGCTTGCTGCACGGGACTTTGCCATGCATTATGCCGCGACTTATCAACCAAACTCTCTGCCGCATCCGATTGCGGACGTTCCCCACGTCGAGCAGAAACTTGGCGAAATGGAGTTGAAGCTGCTCGCTGCGCGCACGCTATTGTACGATCTCGCTGCGCGGTGGGATCGGCTGGATCCTGCGGATCGCCCGCGGTTACGGGCCCAGTTTGGCGCAGCGAAAACACTCGCAACCAATGCCGCAAATGAGGTCGTCGATCTCGCCATGCGGGTCGTTGGGGGCCGCAGCCTATCGAAGTCGCTTCCACTGGAACGTTATTACCGCGACGTGCGCGCAGGACTACATAATCCGCCGATGGATGACGCCGTCTACCGCATGCTCGCTAAAGAAGGAACCGCGCCGTATCGGCAGACGAATCCATCCTAAGCGCGGACAATGGTCGGGGTTCGTGCGCTCCTTTGGTTGTGACAGACCCCGACCGGTGTAACCGCGTGACGTCTCACGATTTTGCAAAGTCGATGTAACCGCTTTTTCCGTCGGCCGCGACAAACAGATTGACGGCGTGATAGTCCTGGCTGCCAAATCGAATTTTTCCGTTGCTCTCATACAACGTGCCTGCTGCACTCTTCGACTGGCTTTTAAGGCCTGGGAACAATAGCTGTTCATGCCCGTTCATATACAGGTTTGCGGTGTAAATCGTTTGCCCGTTTTGAACATGCTTCTCCAAGTTCCACGCTTCTCCGGTTGACGTCGAAGGAACCGGTTTTGCTTGAACCTGAATGCGAATTTGTCCACCAGCCAGCTTTTCATAGCTGGCTGGCAGGGGCACGCTACCGCCGATGCGGATCTTCGCAAGTGCGACGACGACGACCAGAATAATCAACCAAATAAATTGCCGTCCACGGTTGTAGCGCATCGGGTTCGCTCCCTACTTGACCTCGATATCAATCGATTTGATGTATGCGGTCGCGAGCGGATAACTCAGTTCACCCGTCTGTGGGTTGTTGGTGACTGGAATGGATGCAATTTTCTCCACGACGTTCATGCCCGAGACAACGCGTCCGAATTCGGTGTATTTATTGTTCGGTGGCTGGAATACCTTGGTATCGTCTACGGTACAGATGAAAAACTGGCTGCCTCCCGTATGCGGTTGACCGGTATTTGCCATGGCGACGACGCCCTTCGTAAACGGGTATTGATGCGTCAATTCGTCCGGAATGGTATAGCCAGGGCCGCCTGTTCCATTGTTATTCGGGTCGCCGGTTTGCACCATGAAGTTTTTGATAATCCGGAAGAACGTGCAGTCGTGATAAAAGTTGTGCTTCGCCAAAAATACAAAGTTGTTGACCGTAATTGGACTATCTTTCGCGTCGAGTTGAATCGTGAAGTCACCATAATTGGTGTGAACGACGGCGTCGTACGTCTTCGCCGTATCAATGGTCATTTTGGGCGCACTTGACCATTGCTCGGTCGTGGTATGAAGGCTTGGTGGATTCGCCGCATCGCTGGTCGTGTTGGCCGTGTTGCTCGCTGCGCTGTTCACCGTCCCAGCCGACGAGTTCACCCCGTTCGTCAGGTTTGTCACGTTCGTCGTGTTGTTGGTCGGGGTGCCACACCCTGCTGCGAATGCGCACGTGGCCAGAGCGGCGATCAGCGTATGTACAATTCGTGCTTTCATGCCATGCCTCCTTGCTGATATCTGCTTGTCCCATCATAGCACATGCCTAGTACCGGTCGTCGACACACGCTGTTTGGCAGGGACACCATCAGACACCTATGTTTAGTCTGCCAAAAACAGCCTGACAGAATCCAGCGGGATCGCTCCCATCCGAGGAGACTACGCCGCCATCTATGGATATGGGGGTTGTGGTATGGATGCTGTAGCGAAATAGCGGAGCTTGGGATTCGACAAACGACAGAGGTGCACTGAAGCGTAGTCCGCCGAGAAGTCCTGCCCCAGCGAGACAGGCACTACCTTCGCCGGAGACGGCAAACCAGCCCTTGCGCCCTGCAAACTGCCGCACGTAGCGGTGCAAGCGAATATCGTTCCACACCTGTGCTGAGTACAAGCCACCTGGTAGCACGCAAAGGGTGAGATCGAGCGGAACCGCCTCTTCGACGGAGCCATCGCTACAAACGGCAAGCCCTTCCGCAGTCGTGCACGGAGCGCCGTCTAGCGTCAGCGTTCGCAAGCGCCAGTCCTGTAAGGCAAGCGTTTCAAGGAGCGGTGAGACGTCGTGCAGGCGGCACTTGGGTAGTGCGATGAATGCAGCTTTGGGCATGCAGTGAGGCTCCTTTTCCAAATCGGGATCGAGAGTAATCGTAGCAAAAGTTGAAAGCGTGCGAAATCTGTCCGATGAAGTTTCTGTTCCGTATACAGGCCTTTTTTCCGAACGTGTTCCGTGGTAGCCTGTAATCTTGCAGAACTGTGCACGGGCCAGTGAGGAGGTGCATCATGGCAAAACCCCAAGAAGACTTCCTGGCAGGGCTCAATCCTGAGCAACGCGAGGCAGTTCTCACAGCCTCAGGGCCGTTGCTTGTCGTCGCTGGCGCTGGCAGCGGTAAGACCAGTGTGCTGACGCGCCGGATTGCCTATTTGATTGCGGAACACGGCGTGCCTGTGCCGGAAATTCTTGCGATCACGTTCACCAACAAGGCGGCGCGTGAGATGAAAGAGCGCGTTCGCTCGCTCATCGGCCAGCGTGCGGATGATTTGTGGATGGGTACGTTTCACAGCATCTGTGTGCGCATCCTTCGGCGCGAAGCCGAGGCGATTGGCTATACGCCCAACTTCAGCATCCTCGACAGCGATGACCAGCAGGCCCTCATCGCCCAATGTTTGCTCGACTTAAATTGCGACCTCAAAACCTACGACCCGCGCGCGATCGGCAGCCGTATTTCCTTTTGGAAAAATCAGTTGCGCGACAAGGGGCCCGTGATCGACGAGTCGGTGATCACCGATTTGGTGGCCGCAGATGTGTACGAGTTGTATCAGCAACGCTTATTTGCCGCAAATGCGATGGACTTCGACGATTTAATTGGCAACGCGGTGAAACTATTTGAGCGCGATTCGGCTATTCGCGAGCGATATCAGGCGAAGTTTCGGCATATCTTAGTGGACGAGTACCAGGATACCAACCACGCGCAATACCGTCTTTTGCAGCTATTGGCAGATGGGCACCGCAATCTCTGCGCGGTCGGTGACTCAGATCAGGCGATTTACGCGTGGCGGGGTGCCGATAGCGAAAACATGTTGCGGTTTGAACGCGATTACCCGGATGCGAAAGTGGTTATGCTCGTGCGCAACTATCGGTCCACCGAAGCGATTCTGAAAGCCTCAAACGCGCTCATCGCCAACAATACGCGCCGTAGGGAGAAGGCACTGCGGTCGACGCGGGGCGCGGGGGACAAGCCGCTTGTATGCTGCTTAACCGACAGCGAGGCAGAGGCGGCGTTTGTTGCCGAAAAGATTGCTGAGCACGTTCTGAACGGCGGATCGTATGGCGATTGTGCCGTGCTCTACCGGGCCAATGCACAATCGCGCGCCGTCGAAGAAGCTTTGCTCAGTCGCGCTATCCCCTACACCATTGTCGGCGGCTTGACATTCTATGATCGGCGAGAGATTAAGGACGTGTTTGCATACTTGCGCGTTTTGGTGAATCCTCGGGACGAGATTTCGCTTCTACGCATCATCAACACACCGCGACGGGGACTCGGCGATTCGACTGTCGGTCGCTTGTTTGACTACGCGCACAGCGAGGGCATGACCCTGTTTGAGGCTTTGGTCTGCGGCGAAAGTGCGGGGTTGTCGGCAAAGGCCAGTGAGGCTGCGCGCATATTTCACGATCAGTTGGAAGAACTCATGCTTTGGATGGAGGGCATGTCGGTCAGCGAATATCTCGCCGAGGTGCTACATGCGACAAAGTACCGCGAAATGTATTTGGAAAGCGGCAAGAAAGAAGATCAAGCGCGTGCGGAGAACATCGATGAACTGTTCAGCGTGACCAAATCGTTTGACCGGCGCCGAGGTGGTTCTGTGGCCGAGTTTCTCGCTGAAGTGAGCCTGCTCAGCGACGTCGATAAGGAGCGAGATAAAGGGCAAGGCACCGTGCGCTTGATGACCATGCATGCGAGTAAAGGTCTTGAGTTTCCGGTCGTCTTTCTCATCGGCATGGAGGAAGGCCTGTTTCCACATCCCCGTTCGATGGATGACGATCGCGCCGTTGAAGAGGAACGCAATTTGTGCTATGTCGGCATGACGCGCGCGATGAATCAGTTGTATATGACGTACGCGGTGGAACGGACCATTTATGGTCAAACCGTACAGCGCGATCCGTCGCGGTTTCTCGCGGAAGTGCCGGACGAGCTTGTCGCGAAACTCGATCTTTCCATCCAAAACACGTTTTCGCCTGTCCCTGGTCAGCACGTGCGCCATGCGCAATACGGAGAAGGTATTGTGTTGCACATCGCGGCAGGAAAAGACGGTGGCGATGAACAGGTGCAAATCATGTTTCATCCGTCGGTTGGCATGAAGTGGGTTGCGAAGAAAGGATTGCGGCCCGTCCAAGATTCCGTGGTACAATAGACCAGTCAACAACATGTTGGAACACAATCGCATAGATGATGCAGGGGGATCTGTCGTTGAGATATTGGCTGATCTTATTGAGCGTTTTGGTATTTCTCATCATTGTCTATACGCTCTTCTATTTATGGGCGCGCCGTCGTCAGCGCAAGTTTGACGAGCAGTACCTCGCGAATAAAGAGCGTCATGAAGTATTTGTGCTGGCAAAAAAACGCGTGCGTGAACGCGGCCCCTCTGGGGTCAGCAAGTATGTCCCACTGCCGACTTACCAAGTGACGGGGCGAGTGAGCGTCGGGCAGACCATGCGCGGGGTGAACGTCAACCGCGTCACGACTGTGACCTTCCGGACGACAAAAGAGGAATACGACAAGATTGAAGTCAATCGCAAATACAAGATGGATATTATGGGCAACTACATTGGTAGTGTCGTCACCGAAGTGAGCAGCAAGCGTCTGAAAAACGCGCAACAGCGGCGCCAGCGTGAGGAAACCAGCGCACCGAAAACGCCGCGTCGGTGGTTTGGCCGCAAGCGGTAAACTCATTCCTTCGTTTTGAAGGAATCGCAAATGGATGGGCGTCTGCATAGTGTGTGGTGTCGACGGTGGGCAATTGTTCAGGGAGGTCGGACATCATATGCAGACGCATGCGCTCCATTTGATGGTGCCTGGCTCAACGCGCCAGGCAAAGCCGGCCGCGGTTCGCAAGCCAGCTGTAAAGGCGAAGCGAATGGCGAAAAAGCCGGCAGTTACAAAGGACCCAGTCACAATCACGTATCGGCCGCGCACTGCGGCAGACGACGACTTTATCGTTTCATTGACGAAGTCGGAACTCGGCGATGTGCATCAAAAGGCGTTTGGACAGCCGTTCCCGGAGGAACAATTTCGCACGTACATCCAGTCAGGTGCGCCGACATTCATAATCGAACGAAACGGCAAGCCAATTGGATACTATTCGTATCTGACGAGTTATGATGGGAAGATGCACATCAGCGCGATGGTGATCCAGCCACGGTATCAACGTGCTGGTATCGGCAAGGCGGCCATCGCCAAAATTGAAGAAGATGCGCGGCGGATGGGCATTCATACGCTCGAAGTGTTCGTGCAGGACAACAACGAACAAAGCCTTGCATTTACGCGCAGTTTGGGATTCCAGGAGGTTTTTCGCTTCGAACCCCATACCATTGCGTTTCACAAGGTGATTGCTCAGTCAGTCGCACCAGGCTTTGGAACAGGGATGCCACCCATGGGCATGCCTCAATTTTGAAGGCTATCGTCGAGTCGCGCGACGCCAGTTGGAATGGGTGTCGCGCGTGTGCTTTGTCTGTAGATCGTGACGTCCAGTTCACGTGTGCGCAATCGCCTCTTGCATGCGGATCGCCGTAGCGCGTATGCTAAATACATATTTGGAGGGGATGAACCGATGTCAGAACATGAAGCTACCTCCACGGAAGCGCGGGTTCGCGAGGCACTCGACTCGATTCGCGACGCCATCCAAATGGACGGCGGCGATGTAGAGTTTGTGTCGTATGACGAATTGTCAAAGACGGTATTTGTCTCCTTACAAGGGGCGTGTGTCGGTTGCCCGGCCAGCGTCATGACGTTGAAAATGGGCATTGAGCGAGCCATCAAGAAGGTCGCACCCGACGTGGAATACGTGGAAGCTGTGTAATGTACCAAGTAGGTAGGGATTGTGGGGAATCTCAAGGGTTTCCCTTCCTGCCCAAGTTCATCGCAGGCGTCGCCGGAGCGGTGTCCACCGTCCAGTGGCGCCTTTTTTGTCCGTTAAGATGGGGTACGGATTGAATTGACTACGGTCTGGTACATAATGACAATGTCTGCGTGGAGATGGGGAGAGTTGCGGTGGAGGTTCAATTTCGATCTGGTGTGTTAAGCATACGCCTGGATAAAGCGTCAGCCGGATGGCCCGTCGAGCGGTTTCTAAGCGAGCGGTTAGGGCTTCCACATGGCTTTATCAACCAGCTTTTTCATCGCGCCTGCGTCACCTACAATCGGGATCGCGCGAAACCTGCCGATGAACTTGCAGCGGGGGGCCGTCTCTTGCTCGCGGATCCAACATGGGGGAGGCCGACGACGCGCGAGATTACCTCTTCAAACGCCCCAGAGCTTGCCGTTTTGTACGAGGACGATCACGTTCTTGTCGTCAACAAACCGGCAGGACTCATTATTCATACGGAGGATCCGACTGTCACCGCCCTCGATGACATCGTCGCGGGTTACCTGGCGCAACGCGATGGGCAGGGTCTGCACGTGCACCGACTGGATGGCCCGACGACCGGTGCAGTGCTCTATGCCAAGCACACCTTTATGCTGAGAGCGCTCGACGCTCAGCTTGTCAACAAGGCCATCCAGCGTTCATACGTTGCTATCACATGGGGTCGACGTTTATCCAATGGCGTGATCGATCAACCCATTGGTCGCGATCGCCATCAGCGTGGTAAATTTCGCGTGGCATCTACGGGCAAGCCAGCGCGTACACATGTAACGGTGCTTGCCGTGCGCGAACAGTCGGGCATGGAGCTGTCGCTGGTGCAATTGCAACTGGCCACGGGCCGTACACATCAGATACGGGTTCACTTATCGGCACAAGGAGCGCCCATCGTCGGGGATGCATGGTATGGTGGAACTACGCTTGGCAATTGGCCAGCGCCAGGACAAATTGCGTTGCATGCGGCCAGTTTGCGCTTCTGGCACCCGTACGACGAGCGGTGGATCGACATCCATGCGCCATTCGATGCGGGATGGTGCGACACACTATTGGACAAGTTCGGCCTTGCGGGTGAATTTATCTTGCGGGAGTGAGTGCGATGGGCGTACGCACGCGTGTTCGAGTCTTCGGGGACTTTTTGACACAACTGTTGGTCAACGTCTTTCGCCACGACATTGCATCGCTCGCCGCGCAGATTTCGTTTTACGCCATTTTTTCGCTGTTTCCGCTCCTCATTCTGATGATCTTCGGAGCCAGTTTGGCCGTGCCGCACCAGCCTGTGGTCAAGCTCTTGGTCGAAGCACTCAAGCCCTATTACCCAGATGTGTCGAATGCCAATCACTTTCTCCAAGATAACATAGAAAAGCTGGGCACCGTCGGAGCACGAGCTGGTTTCGTCAGTTTGATTACGCTCGCGTGGTCGGCGACCAGTGCGTTTATCGCTGTGCAGCAGGCCCTGGATAGCATCTTCGAAGTGACGGCGCAACGCTCATTTTTGGCTCGACGTATTGTCGCGGCCATCATGTTGTGCCTGCTCATCGCGCTTGCTGTGATCTGTTCGATTGCGTTGGCTATCTTTCCGATGGTTCATCTGCATGTACCCGCAAGTTCTTTTCTTGCCGCTTGGGTCTCTCGCCTGCGCGGGATCACTCGCATCCTTTACCCCTTATCTTTATTTGTGACCAGTTTCGTCGTTTATCGTTACCTGCCGTCGCGCCGCGTGGATGTCAACAGCGTCATTTTGGGTGCATTGGCGTCCACCATCTTGCTCGATCTCGCTCGCACCTTGTTTGTCGTCTATGCGAGTCACCTTGTGACCTACCACTTCATCTATGGCAGCTTGACCGTCGTTATTTTACTCGTATTGTGGATGTATATCGCACTCATCATCCTGCTGTTTGGTGCCGAAGTGGCGGCGCTCGTCGAGAAGATGGGGAATGAACGCGAGGGGGCGGATGAAAGTGAATAAGACAGGGGGAACGGATGGGTTGCTGGATGAAATCGCACTGCTCGGTATGCGTTTTTACGGTTATCACGGTGCGTACGACGCAGAGCGGCAACTTGGGCAACGTTTCATCGTCAACCTTTGGTTGTCTATCGACTTGCGTCGAGCGGGTGAAGCCGATGATCTCGGCTTGACCGTAAATTATGCCGATGTCTATGCTGCCGTGCAAAAGATCGTAGAGGGGGAACCTAAGCGTCTTTTGGAGGCATTGGCCGAGCGGATTGCGCAAACGGTTCTGGGCGAGTTTCCGCTTATTCGTGCTGTTGTGGTGGAAGTGGAAAAACCGGGGGCGCCTATTCCCGGTGTTTTAGATACGGTGCGCGTGCGCATTCACCGCAAGGCGCCTTCTGATTGATCAGGCAATTTGATCAGGTGATTTGATCAGGCGATTCTACGGTACAGGTGTGTCGCCAAATAGAACATGATGGAGGTAGGGCCAAAGGCGTAGACCAGCCGTCGGGCTTTGCGAACGTCCGCTTGTTGCTCCACTTTCGGATCGGATAGATACATACCGAGTAACCCCTGTACGACGTACCTGTGAATACGGCCGCCGATGGGAATGTGTTCGGCGCTCTGCCGACTTTGCTGCGCAAAGTGGCGGAGACGGTGGAAAGCGAGCGATGGATCCCCATAACATGCTACGAAGTTAAAGTCGCCAGCCTGTTGATCTTCAGAAAGATCGATGAAATAGTCGAGCAAGATGTGTAGGCCGCAAATCCAGGGAAAGTAGTGTTTGTGGATGAGCTGTACCGTTTCCTGTTCAATGGGTTCCGTGGCAGCCAAAAACAGTGAAAACATCCCCAAGGTGGAGCCAGTTGCGGCGGCAAATTCATACCATTTCGTATCCGGATAGTCGTGCAGATAGGGTTTGCTCCAGTCGATGAGTCGTTGTTCGCGCATTGCGTGCTGAATGTGTTTGTGCTCCTGCAATTCGCTATAGCGTTCGACGTACCAGCTGACCTGCGGCTGTACAACGGAGTAATAGGGCAATTGCGTAAGTCCTTGCTGGCACGTTTGTACCAACTCAGCGAGATAACCTCCGTCGTCGACCCTGCCCCAGCGCCCATAGTACTCGCGCAAGGGAAAATGGGGACGCACCGCATCGAGCATACTCCAATGTAGCTGGCGAAATGTCGGGCCATCCAGGACATTGGCGCGATCGCAAAGGTTGTCCAGGTAATCGCTGATCGTTTGCAATGCAACAATGACTTTGACCAGTGTTTGCGCGTAGCGTCGATTGCCAGCAGCATAGACCGTGCCACCGTCCGCGTGAAATTGCTTGTCTGCAAGGCTGGCTAACGCCTGTTGGCGCAATGTGGGATCTGGAATGGCTGCAGCCCGCCCGCGCCAATGCGCAAGTTCGGCGCGTGCGAGCGGCATCACATGGCGAAAGAGGCGGTAGAGGAAGAGACTTGGTCGCGATGGTGTGCCAATTTCCAATACAATGACCTCCCGGCCCTTTCGCGGCTTTTGGGGACGTCACTGTTTGTTCAGCATTTGATTAAGAGTCCCCATCCACCCGATGACTTTTTTGGCATTATCCATGTTAACCCATTTTTCGAGGTTCCAGCCATCCGCCCCGGATGGTTTTGCTTCCTCGGGGGCTGGTTCTGCCTTAGCGGGCGAATGGGATGCCGGGGACGGCGCTCCATGCGACGGTGCAAACGGTATAGGCTGGCTGCTCGTGGGCCAGTGGGCGGGCGGATAAGGTGTATGTGGGTGCCCTTGCGCCGGCGGCGTCCACGGTTGCAAAAGACCCCTGCGCTTGGCCCCGCTGTGCACCATACCGGCGAGTTGTTGCACCTTCTCATCGTTTGCGATATCGAACGCAAGCCCGCCGAATTTGATGATGGATTGCAGTCGCACACCCCTCACCTCCTGCACGTCGGTTCTCTGATATCGTATGCTGATTTGGCAACCACGCGCTGCGGCATGTATCTAAGACAGCTCGTGCGCGAAATGCAGTTTTCACGTATCATGAACAAAGAGCAAGGAGCTAGGAGAGGAGATTTTGGTCAAAGATGTCAAAAACGATGGAATCCACGTTGGAGATGGGGCGCCAATACGAGCGGATCGCAGCGTGGTTGGAGAGCGTTGGCGGCGGCGTGTATGCGCGCCGACTGCTTGATATATTGGCCGATCCGGCTGCCGAATCGACGTTTACGGTGGCATTTTGCGGCTTGTTCTCGGCTGGCAAGTCGAGCTTGGTGAGCGCTTTGTCAGGCACTCGCCTCAAAACGGGAGCGAATCCGACGACGGCGGACGTCGAGGGCGTGCTCATGAGTCTGCCAGGGAGCACTGGGCAGCTACAGTTGCTCGACACCCCTGGCATCGACTCGACGGACGAGCGGCATAAAGAGGCCACCATGAACGCCTTGTATCAGGCGGATTGCGTCGTGATTGTCGCTGACTATCAGCACGTCGAAGCCGAGGAAAATCTTGAATTGCTACACGCCTTTGTCGACGAGGGAAAACGACTGGCGTTTGTTGTGCATCAAATTGACAAGCATCTGGAGTCCGAATTGCCATTTGTCCAGTTTGCTGACAGCGTGTATAGCGTTCTTGCGGATTACGGCATTGCGGAGGATACCATCTTCTTCACTACGGTTGGCCAATCTCCGCACAATCAACTGCCTGCATTGCGGAGTTGGTTAGTCGCACAAGCCGAATCCGAGATGGCGGACGGAGGCGTCGAGAATGTGCGCCGCCGCCTTGTCGATGTAGCCAAAGAAGGTGTTGCAGCCTATTTTGATCCACTTGTCCAGGCTGCTGGCGAGGCTGTCGCCAAGGCTTGTGGGAGTGCGCCGCTTTCTGCAGACGAGGCGGTAAGTTGGCTGGATCGCGAAGCGGAAAAGCTACGCCATCTACGGGAGCAGTACGACACAGGTATGCAAGCCGCGCGCGATCAGGCTCAGGCGACGCGTGAAAGCTGGTTGCGCTTGATTGAACTCGCCCAAATTGCCCCCTATGATACCACCGAAAAGGGGCGTATCTATGTCGAAAGCTTGCGACCCGAATTTAAGGTCGGGTTGTTTCGATCCGCACAGAAGACCGACGCGGAACGGCTGCGGCGCGCAGAGGCGTTTGCCCAAGACATTGCAGAGCGCGTCCACAACTATCTTTTGACGCCACTGGCCAACCAAATCGCGAGCGATGTGCGGCAGGCTGGAATCGATCCCGCCACGAGCGCCCGACTGGCCGATGGTGCGGCTGCCATTCATATCGACGTCGATGTTGACTATGTTTCGCGTCTCGTGAAGCCTGGTGCCTTGGTTTCATCACAGTATCCATACCAGTATGTCAAAGATGTTGTCGCGCGCGTTAAACGGGATGCTTTGGCAACCGCGGCCAACTTGGCCGAACAGTTTGTCGCCGCTTGTCTCGCAAAGTGTGAGGATGAGCAGGCGACCACCCGTGCAGATATGGAGTTGGCAAGTGATCGCTGTGCAGCATTGCAGGCTTATCTGGACATCTGCGCTCGCGAGCAGCGTGCACTCGATTTGGTAGCAGCGGGGGAGGTGCCATCGGTATGACGCAGGACCGCGAGCTTTATATCGAACGACTGGTGAAGTTGCAGGAATCCGTGCGCGACATCAGCGGAATCGACACTCGATTCATGGACACGGCCATCGGGCGACTTTCGCAAAGGCAGATGGTCATCGCTGTGTTCGGCGCGTTTTCAGCGGGTAAATCCTCTGTGTTGAACGCCATTTTGGGAAGGCCATTGCTCGTCGTCTCCCCAAGCCCGACGACCGCAGCCGTCACGGAACTGCGCGGTGCGACGAAGGACGACGCGAAGGTTCAGATTGCGGCGAAGACGGAAGAGGAACTGTGGCGCGACGTCGAGTCGACTTTACAAGCCTTGAATCGGCATGCGAGCGACCTCTCTGCGGCGATGACCGAGATCGATCGCCTAACCGTCACGCAATTCCCGGTCGCCTATCGGCGCCACGTACGTTTTCTGAAGGCGCTGCGTGACGGTTATGAAGACATGCGCGCTAGGCTTGGGACCACTTGGGTAGCCAGTGTCGAAGATTTGCGAGCATTTTCAGCCGACGAACGATACGCGGCATATGTCGGCCGTGTCGACGTCGAGGTGGACGATCCGCTTTTGCAACGAGGCTTCGTTTTCGTCGATACGCCGGGCGTCGATTCCATCCATCAGCGCCATACGAATGTTGCCTTCTCGTACATGCGCGAAGCGGATGCCGTTCTGTTCGTCATGTACTACACGCATGCATTCAGCCAGGCGGATCGCGAGTTCCTCTTACAGCTTGCCGGGGTTCAGGACGTATCTGAGCAGAATAAGCTGTTCGCAGCCATCAACGCTGTCGATCTCGCCACGAGTGACGAGGAACGCGAACAGGTTCGAGCGCGCGTCATATCCGAACTCAAACGCCTCGGTATCCGGCAACCACGCGTCTACGAGGTTTCGGCGCAATTGGCCGAAGCGGGGCGGCGCCTGGCAGTTGACATGACCGATGCCGACGCGTTGGCACTTGCGCGATCGCGCTTGCGCGATGAGACATGGCAGCCGGATGCGGCTTCGCTCACCGCGCTTCGCGAGTATGCTGGCGTCGATCGCCTACAGGCCGATCTCATCCAATATGTCGAGTCGTCCGCAGACGGCTTGGCCGCAGACTTGGCAAGGCGCACGTTGGCTGCTTTGCGCGAACAACTGGTTGCACGGCAGCGAGAGGAACAATTGCGCATCGCGGCGGACGACGCGGAGCGCACGTCGCGCCTTAGGGAACTCGATGAACTAAACCAGCGTATGGAGGCTGCGCGTGTGGATAGTGAAGCGCGCTTGGTGCGGCCACTGGCGCAGGAACTGCACGAACTCCTATTTCACGCGGGGGAACGGCTGCGTTTTGCTTATCGGGACTTGTTCCGCGAGGCATTCCACCCAGGAAGGTTTCGCCTTGGTAAGCCAACGGACAAGTTGCGGGAGGCGGCGACGGAGCTGGCAGGGGCCATTGGACGGCGGATCGACATTGAACTGCGTACGTTTGCGCTTCGCGCGGAACGCTTGGCGAGCGAGGTACTGACCGGCGAAAAGACACATTGGGAAGAAGAAATGACGAGGTTGTCGCTCGCTGGTGCGACGCATGACGATTCGACCGCAGGGGATTTTCAAGTGGTCGACGACGTTCTTCATGCCGCGCCTGCACATCTCGACGGAGGTCTGTTTGAACCATTTTTCCGCCACTTCTCCTCTGCCAAGCAGTTTTTTGAAGGCGGTGGGCAAAGCGCCATGATGGAGGCGACGGAACCAGTTGCGATGGCCGCTGCGAAGGAAATACTCGCACAGCGGGGCGATCTTCTCGTGCAGCGCTGCAGTGCGCAGTTGGAGACGGCTGTGGCTGCGTATTATGGTAGCGCCGCAAAACGCGTTCTAAACGGGCGTAGGATGGCGGATCAAAAGCCTGATCCGGAATTGGTGAATCGGTTACAACACATCATCGCCACACTGGTCGACGCGTAACAGCCACCTCGCATGTTGTAACGTGCCTTTTGTTTGTGCATGTAGAGGCGGATGGTTAGAATGAAGGCAACAACACGTGGTGGCAAAAGGGGGAGGCACGATGGGGCGGCGTTTCGATGAGTTTGACGATTGGCCGGGCGACGGCCGGCGTAGGCGAACGGTGTTGCTACCAAGCATCGTCGCAGGTCTCGCGGTGTTTTATGTGCTGGGCATTTGGACGGGAGCAGCCATCAGCCACTCCGGACACCAAACGACGGTGGAATACGTACCTTCGGTTGCGAGTAACGGTTCGGGATCGGGTAGCTCGACCACCGCGATTCCTGGCGTTGACAATACAACCTTGGTTACGGATATATACAACCGCGTGAAAAATAGTATCTTCACGATCACGGCGGTATCTGGGGGCAAGTCAGCTTCGGACAGCGGGGCCGAAGAGGATATCGGCACAGGCTTTCTCATCGACCATAACGGGGATATTGCGACAAATGCGCACGTTGTCGGCAGTGCCAAGACCGTCGAGGTATCCAGCGGGAACCGTCAGTATGTCGGACGCGTACTCAATGCTGACAAATTGGACGATCTCGCCATCGTTCGCATCCCCGCTCCCTCTTCGTTGCAGCCGTTGCCACTCGGGTCGGTGAAATCGCTACAGCCAGGTAGCCTGGTCATTGCCATTGGCAACCCGTTTGAACTCACGTCGAGTGTCAGCTCCGGGATCGTCAGCGGCTTGAATCGCTCCATGTCTGAATCGAGCGGTCATGTCATGAACGGCATGATCCAGACGGACGCGCCGCTTAATCCGGGCAACTCCGGTGGCCCTTTGCTCAACGCTGCAGGTCAGGTCGTCGGCATTAACACCTTGATTGAAAGTCCAATCGAAGGCTCGATTGGCATCGGTTTTGCCATTCCGATTGATAGGTTAATTCAGCTTGAACCAAAGCTCTTGTCCGGTCAGCCCATCGCGCATGCATGGCTTGGCATTGAGGGAATGGATATCGATAACCTCATGCAGGAAGCCATGCACCTGCCTGTCTCGTCCGGCGTCTACGTCACGGAGACGACCAAGGGCGGCCCCGCTGCGAAAGCTGGTTTGCAAGGCGACAGCAATGCGAATAAGCTGAATAGTGCCAACGATACAGCTGATCCCTATACCATCTTGAAAGGCAATGGGGACATTATCGTGGGCATCGATGGCGAGCCAGTAAACAGCATTGAACAGTTGACCCAGTATATCAATCAGGACAATCCCGGTCAGAAGGTAACGCTGACGGTGCTGCGCCATGGGAAGAAGATTACAATCGAAGTTACATTGGGAACTTGGCCGTCCGGACATTGATCCGGACGGCATTTCAGGATTACGATTGCGCGCGCGAATGTCGGTAAGCACGTTTGCGTTCTTGGCCTGCGTAGGACTGGTGGAACATTTTCAGTAAGGCACGCTTCTCCAATCGGGAAACGTAAGATCTGGATATCTCCAGCAGATCCGCCACTTCGTTTTGCGTCCACTCATGACCGTCTACGAGTCCAAAACGCAACTCGATCACGCGACGTTCCCGTTCGTCTAGGACATCGAGTAGTTTCTTCATGCCGTCGATTTCCATCTTCCGACTGACCTCATCTTCAGTGGAATCGCTCTCAGAAAACAAAATGTCGGAGATGGTGATTTCGTTGCCTTCTTTATCTGTGCCAATGGGGCTGTACAGTGAGACATCCTTACGCGTTTTGCGCTGCGCCCTCAGCTGCATAAGAATCTCATTTTGAATGCAGCGCGCGGCGTATGTCGCAAACTTCGTGCCTTTTGCAGGCTGGTATGTGTCCACCGCTTTGATCAGGCCGACCGTGCCAATTGAAATCAAATCGTCCTGATCAATCCCGGACGTATCAAACTTCTTAGTGTCGTCGACAATGTCACTTGCGGTAGCCCAAGGAGGCGACTCTGTGCACTTTCAGGAGATCATCCATCAATACGGATATTTTGGTGTGTTTCTCATCATCCTGGTTGAAGCCATCGGCTTCCCGTTTCCTGCGGAAACCACGCTCACGCTCTCCGGTATTGAGTGGTCAAAAGGCGTCTTTCACCTTGTACCACTTTGGCTTGCTGGCTGCCTTGGCAACTTGATTGGGTCGGCCGTTGCGTACCTCATTGGGTGGTATCTTGGCCGTCCAATCGTCCTCTTTTTTGGCAAATTCATTGGTATCACACCAGCAAAACTCGACGCCGCAAATGAACGATTTCAGCGTTATGAGCTCTGGGTGGTGTTCATCGCCAAATTTATCGCTGGTGTGCGCATCCTGATTCCGTACCTCGCCGGCATCAACCGCATGAAGCCTTGGTTGTTTTTTGTGTTTAATACCATTGCCGCCATCGTCTGGTCGGGCCTATTCATTATCGCTGGTCGTTATATTGGCGAATTCGTCACGAAGTACTGGCCGTTTTTCAAACATCACATCGTACTCTTGATTGTCGTTGTCATCCTCCTGATTGCACTATTTGTGTGGTTTCGCATCTGGGAGCATCGGCGAAGTAAAGGATCGAAACACGATGATACCAACTAAATAAGCGGGTTCATTTCTGTGCATCAATAGCCGATCCGTGTTAGGACATCTCCTCTTTCGCATACAACCGGGAAGGGGGTGTCATCATGGATCGGCTGTTTTATGTTGACTGGCAGACTTCGACCACACCGATGTCGCCAGCACAAGCAAAGGACGTTTTCGCTAGGCTCATTTGGCAAGGTTCGCAAGGGCGTCACGATCGTCGTGAGAAAGCGGGGAATGCCGATGCTGACAGCCGTGTACACGCGCGTGTCAACAGGCGTGCAGGCCGCTGAAGGGCATAGTCTCGCGGTCCAGCGTGAGCAGTGTATTCACTACGCACTGGCTTTAGGCGCTTCCCAAGCGGACATCCGCGTGTACGAAGAAGCTGGGGCATCCGGGGAAGACATGGATCGACCGGCCTTGTTGGCATTGCTCGATGACGCCAGGCGCGGCGCAATTGCAAGGGTCGTCATCAAACATCCCGACAGGCTTTCGCGCAACGTTGCTGACAAGGCGATTATTGTCCGCGAATTGCAACAATGCGGCGTGGAACTTCATTTTGTCGATGTGCCCAACTGGGATCAGTCCGACGAGGCGGTACTTCTATTCCATATTATCTCTAGTATTGCAGAATATGAGCTGCGGCAGATACGTCGTCGAACACTCTCCGGAAAATTGAGGGCTGCCAAGGGCGGACAGTACATGCCAACGGGTATTGACCCCTATGGTTACCGCTATGAAAACGGCAAGCTCGTCATCGTCGACAGTGAGGCCGCCGTCGTCCGCATGATATATCGATGGTATGCGTACGAACAACTCAGTCTGCGTGCGATTGCCAAACGCCTCGATGCGTTAGGTGTGCCCACGAAGACGCGTTTATCCACGAACTGGTCACACGCAACCGTCGGACACATTTTGGCCAATCCCATGTACACGGGTACTTGGTACTTTAACCGCAGGACAACCCGCAAGGCCCTGCGGCTCGCCCGCAGGGTGCCTGGACTAAAGCGCTCGAATCGGCGCATCGTGGTGGGTTGGCGACAACCTAGTGACTGGATTTGCATCCCTGTCCCACGGATCGTTGATTCAGCTCTTGCAAAGGCCGTGAACGCTCGCCGCAGGTCGCGGGCGCGCGGGCGTACGGCGAAAGCCAAACGGCACTTGCTCGGAGGTTACCTCATCTGCTCAATATGTCACCAGACGTGGTATAGTGCAGCATCTGACAACGGGAAGGGAATCACACAGCGGTGGTATCGGCGTCCACCGGAAGCTGTCAAACAGACGCCCCGCTGCCCCTATCGATGCAAACGGGTACCAGCCGCGGCTATCGAGCAAGTCGTCTGGCGCGAGTTCGTGCACCGGGTTATGAAGAGCCAGGTTTGGGACGACGTGTGGGATCATCTCTCTGGTTCCGCAATCCACGGCGACGATTCAGGCGCAGCAGACGATTTGCGGCTTATGGCAGCGCAATTGGCCACGATTGAGGCGGCCAAGGGAAGACTTGCCACCCTTTATGCCTATGGCGATCTCGATGTGAACACGTACACGGTGCGCAAGCGCGAGGCCGAGATCCGCTGGCATGCATTGCGCGAGCAAGTGTGTAGACGCTGCATCGCGAAGCGCACGGAGGCGATGGAGCGCAAGGCCGAGCGCGAGAGGATAGAGGCATGGCTACTCGCCGACAGGGACATCGACCCCGAGGAGCGTCGGGCGTGGGTCGAGGCCGTGATCGATCGCGTTGAATTGGACGCCAGGGGCGAATCCGTGCACATCACCGTTCGTTCGCGGTTCGAACTGTAACAAATCGGTGATTGTGTCGATGACACGTTGGCGACATGTGCAACCAGGCGCAAATTGTGTTCGACAAGCAGGTCATGTGCCCGCTTGTCGCCGTGTTTGCGCCATAAGTCGAAATATTTCTGTTCATCGTCTTTACTGAGCGGTTGCGGAAACGATTGGTTGACAAATCCGGTGGCGAGCACGATGTCTCGCATCAGAGCAGCGGCCAAGGCGAATGACAGCAAGCGGCGTTCACCTCCGACTGTGGAAAGGGCAGTGCGCCCTAGCCTATGTCAGTGCGCAACGATTGGTGCCAGCATGCGATAAAGGCCCTCTGCCACCACTCGATGCCCCCTGTCGTTCGGGTGAACCGGGGCGGGGCCCCGCAGGGCATCCGCGATCGTGCCTGTGCGGTAGTTGCGAATCAATTCGCTTTGGCGGCCGGCAAACCAGTCCGCAACCGGCGCGAGCGTAGCTCCGGTCGCGGCCGTGACAGAGCGGATGGCTTCATTCAAAGTGGCAACCGCCTCGCCCGCCAATGGACTGTTTGGAAAGGGGTTGTATTGTGTGCAGACGATCACGACGTGCCTCCTATCCGCCCGTGCGAAGCGCACAATGTCTGTCAAATTCCGTTTGTAACGCAAGACGAGCGGAGCGATGGGCAACGATTTGCGACCGCTTGCCAACGTGGTCAAGGCCGCTTGTGCGAGATCGTCTCCACCAATCCAAACCGTGACCGCGCGGGCATGGGTCAGTGGCAGGTTACCTGCGGCACCGAGTGCAGAGAGCAAATCTGTACTTGTCCAACCTGGTTCTGCGAGAATGGCGTCGCAACACGAGCGCGATCGGAGATGTGATTGAAGCAGTGCCGTCAACACGCTGGGGTACGCGCGGGATGGAGTCGATGCGCCTTCGCCATATGTGATGGAGTCGCCGAGACTAACCAAATGCATTGTTCATCACCTCTTTATGACAAGCCACAAGCCCACACCCCTGCCGCATAGAATGGAGCGAAGTGTGTGCATATCGATAAGAAATGCAAAATGCAGCGCGGACGAGTGGGTGTATATCCAACGCAAGTGGGAGAGGGGATTGCGTCATGACAGTGAGCGCGAGTCACGTTTACCTATATGCCGCAACGACAGGGGATTTAGTGAAGTGCTATGCGGCCGCAGACATTGCGGGCATTCCGTATGCGAACTGCACGGGCAACTTTCAAACGGCATGGAAGATGGCAGCCAACGCCTCGACCTTGGTCATTGCGGTAGGAGGGGCTGCTCTTTATTCTCTTTACTATAATCCTTGTGATTGGTCGAACCCGGCGGCCATGGCCGGGGGGCACACGCCGTTTGAACTTGAACCAAGCGGCCGGGGCATTGCCGAGGCGCGGGCTAACTACGTGGTGAATGCGGCTGGTTATACAAGTCTTGACAGTCTGACGCTCGCGGTTATGTTGGCATACTACGCGGTTCACGGCACGTTTCCGCGCGGTTACAAGGCGATGCCGCAGCAAGAGGTGCCACAGAGCGTCTGCGTGCGGGGGGCCTCGCCGAGCGTTGCAACGGTTTCTGTGAAGACGACGTCCGTTGACCCTACCTCCAAGGTGACGGCTCCATCGGTGGGGGTTTATGCGTCGTTTACGACGGAAGCCGAAGTCATGACCGCCTTGCAACAGGCGTGGCCAGGCATCGCGGTGACGGCAGCCCTGGGCACGCAGGCAAGTCCCTATACACACGTCGTGGCAAACGAGCCGGATGTGCTTGTCGCGAAGGCTTTAGAGGCATCCGCTTCAAATGCGTGGTGGTTGTCGTTTTGGACGGTGAGTTGGCCGCAATCCGGCACGACGTACTATCAGGCAGGGTACGATGGCGGCGTGTACGCTGCGCAGCAAATCGCAAAATATCCAGGTTCGCGACGACCTAACTTTGTGATTTTGGATCCGGAAGGATACAATAGTCCTGCGACAACGGCCGCCGATTTTCAATCGTTCATCAATGGTTTTGCGGCGGGTGTCCACAGCGTCAATAGCGAATTGCAGGCCGCATTCTATGCCAACCAGTGGCAGTATTCGACCTATCAACTCGCCAAGCTGGATCTTCCGGCATTTATTGCAATTGCGCCAATCGCTGGCAATAAGCCGGAGGTGTCGGGAGCGAATATTAAAGGCTACATTGCATATTACGCAAGTTGTCCGGCAGCTTCCTATATCGCACAGGTTAAGCTGTGGGGCGGATTGTA
Organism: Alicyclobacillus hesperidum subsp. aegles; assembly: GCF_027923525.1. NCBI lineage: Bacteria > Bacillati > Bacillota > Bacilli > Caryophanales > Alicyclobacillaceae > Alicyclobacillus > Alicyclobacillus hesperidum. The sequence continues at coordinate 59,097 of NZ_BSBJ01000001.1, forward strand.
TAACACTGTTCAATTTCCGGACAGTGGTGTAGACTGTTCGCCAGTCTAATCGTAACGAAGCTGCGGCCGTTCGGCATGTCCTCGACGAAGCTGCGGCCGCAGATGCAGGGATCGGACAGGGAGGTAACGTAGTGGCAACGTCTCATGTTGACACCAATGACAAGCAGGAGGCGGTTTTCGCGTTGGACAAGCCTAGGATCGATATGGCTCGCATCGAACAGGCCGTACGCACCATCTTGGAAGCGGTCGGAGAAGATCCGGATCGGGAAGGCCTGATCGATACGCCAGCCCGCGTCGCACGCATGTACGCGGAAATTTTCGCAGGGTTGCACCAGGATCCGAGAGAAGAGTTGAGTGCGCGCTTTCATGTGGAACACGGAGAAATGGTATTGGTGCGGGACATTCCGTTCTACTCGATGTGCGAACATCATCTTCTCCCGTTTTTCGGAACGGCACACGTCGCTTATTTGCCGCATGCAAACGTCGTGACGGGTCTATCGAAGCTGGCCCGCCTTGTCGACGTCGTCGCGAAACGGCCACAGGTGCAAGAGCGGATGACAAATGAGATTGCGGATGTATTGGTATCCGAGTTACAGGCCGAAGGCGTGTTGGTCGTCGTCGATGCAGAACACCTGTGCATGAACATGCGCGGTATACGCAAACCGGGCAGCCGTACCATGACGTTGGCCGCCCGCGGTCGCTATGAGGAAGATGTGCGTATGCGTGAAGAGGTTTTACAAATGATTCGCTACCATGGCTGAGCGCGAGCCTCAGCAGCAGTAATGGCGGCGACGGGATTGCTGTTGCCGTTCATCGCGATCAGGGAACGCGTCATCGTCTTCGCGAGATGGGTCAATCATCGGGCGATCGCGCCGGTCGTCCCGTGTACCCGCTTGCTTGCGCGAGTCAGGTGATCCAGGTACGCGCGACGCGTCTTCGAATGTGCCAAAGACCGTTGGTTTGCCGTCCTCGACGACGGATTTTCCTTTTGCAAACACCCGCTCAATCTGCAACTTGTCATCGCAGATGATTAAATCCGCGTCACAACCCGACTGGATCTTCCCTTTATGGCGGAGTTTGAGGACGCGTGCGACGTTGCGCGTGACGAACGAAATGGCTTGCGCCACCGGCATTCCTTCCTCGCGAATCAAGTCCGCCGTCTCTTCCCAGAGCGTTGCCACACTACCAATGCCCATCGCCACAAGTCGTCCTTGTTCATCGAAAATAGGGGACGAGCCGTTGCTGTCCGAACTCATCGTGATATAGGCCTCGTGAATACCGGCATCGAGCAACTTGACAATGGCCTTCGACGGCTTGACGGAGATATGGTCGTGATCGTCCGGACGAATGCCCGACGTGACGTCGCAAAGGCCGCCAGCTTTGCCCCATTCGATGGCTGCCTCTAAAAGGCCGGGATTGCGGTTGAGGTGCGTCGGAACGAAGACCGTACGTGGCAGTTGCGTACGCTTTGCAACGCGGTGCAGGAGATCCAGGTGGTCGTTGTCGTCGCCCAGGTGGAAATGTACGACGCCAGCTTTGCCGGAAAGCAGGCCACCGACATGAGCCTCAGATACCAACTCAGCGATCTCGTGTTCGTCAGGGTGACTCGATCTGGAGTCCGAGATGGCGATCTCGCCGACTCCTACGACTTTATCGATGAGTACGATGTCTGAACGGGGTGTGCCCGTGATGGTGCGTGTCGGAACTTGATAGGCTCCACAGTAGATGTACGTTGTAATACCCTCAAAATCAAGGCCATTCGCTTTCGCAAGAAGTTCTTTCGTACTCCTAGTCACGCCGTCGGTGCCAAGGACGCCTACGGCCGTGGTTACGCCGGCAACGGTCAAGTGGGAGAGGGAAATCTCTGGCGTGCGATAGTGAAACCCGCCTTCCCCGCCACCTCCTGCCATGTGCACGTGCTGATCGATAAGGCCAGGAAAGACGTATTTTCCATCGAGATCGATCACGTCGACATCGACGCTCCCATGTAGCGAAATGTCGCGGCCAATGGCGAGGATGTGGCGATCGCCAAGCAAAATGTCCTGTACGCCTAATTCCTTGGGAGCGAAAATGCGTGCATTGCGAAGAATGGTCAATACGCTCATGGATGAATCCTCCTACGGGGGGAACTGTCTGACTTTTGAAGACCAGGGTTACGAACCCCATACCGCAGATAGTGTTCCCGTTTCCGAATGTCCCATGAGCCACCAAATGTCCATGTTTATGCAACAACAGCCACTGTCCGCTAAGGGCAGTGGCTGTTGTCACAATGTATATGGCAAGGCAATTAAGAAAGTGCGGCTTCGTAATTCTTGTTGGCTTGATCCCAGTTGACGACGTTCCAGAATGCAGCGATATAGTCTGGGCGCTTGTTTTGGTACTTGAGGTAGTACGCATGCTCCCAAACATCGAGGCCGAGAACCGGCTTCTTGCCTTCCATGAGCGGGTTGTCCTGGTTCGCTGTGCTCATGATGGCCAATTTGCCATTGTCGACCACCAACCAAGCCCAACCGCTGCCGAAACGGCCAGCCGCTGCAGCCGCGAACTGTTGCTTGAACGCGTCAAAGCTGCCAAACGTTTGGCGGATGGCATCGCCGAGTTTGCCGGTTGGTTCGCCGCCGCCATTGGGGGAAAGAAGTTGCCAGAACATGCTGTGATTCGCATGGCCACCGCCGTTGTTGCGGACAGCCGTGCGAATATCTTCTGGCACAGCGTCGAGATTGCTAATGAGTTGCTCAACCGTTTTCGATTCCAGATCCGCGTGACCTTCGATAGCCTTGTTGACGTTTGTCACATACGTACCATGGTGACGGTCATGGTGGATCTCCATCGTCAGAGCATCGATGTGCGGTTCAAGCGCATCGAAAGCGTACGGCAAAGGTGGGAGTTGATATGCCATTGCGCAAACCTCCTTAAAAGTCAGATCAAAATCCACTAGTATTGTAGCGCAGAAGCTTGGCAATTTCCAAATTTCCAGTGAGCCGAGCGAGAAAATCCGTGTTCGGCTGTTTACCGTTGTCCTCGTAGATGGTATACATGGAGGAAGATTTGTAGTGAAAGGAAGATCCGTTTGACTTTGTTGGCAGGAAAGACAGTCGTGATCATGGGCGTTGCCAATCGCCGTAGCATTGCTTGGGCGGTGGCGGAGTCCGCGCGACGCCTGGGCGCGCATCTGATATTTACATATCGTAGCGAAAGGGCTGGCGAACAGTTGCAAAAACTGTGTGCCGACGCGTTCCCAGATATGGAGCCGCATATTGTCCAATGCGATGTCAACGACGATGTGTCCATCGAGCAGGCGTTCACCGAGATCGGGCGCTACACGGATCGCATCGACGGCTTGGTGCACTCCATTGCGCATGCGCGCGTTGAAGATTTGCAAGGCGAGTTTGTACAGACGTCGCGCGACGGTTTTTGGTTTGCGCACAGCACTAGTGCGTATTCGCTGGTCGCGGTCAGCCGCGCAGCCCGCCCCTTGCTTAAAGAAGGCAGCAGCATCGTGACGATGAGCTACCTCGGGGCGGAGCGGGCAGTTCCCAACTATAACGTGATGGGTGTGGCCAAAGCGGCGCTCGAGTCCGCGGTGCGTTACCTGGCTGCGGATCTTGGTCCTCTTGGCATTCGCGTAAACGCCATTTCCGCAGGTCCCATTCGCACACTTGCGGCCAAAGGCGTGCGCGGCTTTAACGACGTTCTCCACGCCGTCGAAGAGCGTTCGCCGCTTAAGCGCAACGTGACCGCCGAAGAGGTCGGCGACGCAACGGCGTTTCTCGTGAGCGATTTAAGCAAAGGCATCACCGGGGAAGTCATTCATGTCGATGGAGGATACCACACGGTGGGCTTTTAATCGGTTCGGGCCTGCCATACATGTTTTCTGGCCGCAGCGCTTCGCTGCGGCCTATGGCTTGCACTTGCTCTACAATCAAAGATCTGCACCAATGGCCTCCTGAATGTGCTGAAAGCCGTCCGCCTCCAACAACTTGTCCAGTCCTTCTGCGATTTCCCGAACGACTTGCGGACCGCGATAAATAAATGAGGTGTAAATTTGCACAAGGCTGGCGCCAGCTCGAATCTTGGCGTAGGCATCGGCGGCTGTGAAAACGCCGCCGCAACCTATAATTGGTAGTTTTCGTGCGACAGCTCCAGCGAGCAAGCGAACGACGGCGGTCGAGCGATCCGCAAGAGGTTTGCCACTGAGGCCGCCTCCTTCGCTCCGCTCCTTGCTCCTGAGGCCCGTTCGTTCGATAGTGGTGTTTGTGGCAATGAGGCCGAGGTTTGACGCATATGGCGAACTGGCCAAGGCCTGTCCAATCGCGATCACGCTTTCATCGGCGAGATCGGGTGAAATTTTCACAAAGACAGGCAGATTGTGGCTTGCCCGGACAGGCTCAATGGCCGCAAGCAAATCGAGCAAGAATGAAACGCTTTGTAAGTCGCGCAATCCGGGGGTATTTGGCGAACTGATGTTGACGGCGATATAGTCCGCGACGTCCGCGACGGCCTTTAGTGCTTTCACGTAATCGGAAATGGCCTCGTCGTTAGGCGTGATTTTGTTCTTGCCGATATTCACGCCAATCGGACCGCGCCGCACTTGGTTGGCACGCAAGCGATTGGCAAGGTTCGCTGCACCCTGATTATTAAATCCCATGCGGTTGATCAACGCTTCGTCTGATTTTAAACGAAATAACCTAGGTTTTTCGTTGCCGGGTTGGGGCAGGGGTGTCACCGTTCCTACTTCGAGAAAAGAAAAGCCGCATTGAAACAGGCCGTCCACGGCAATGGCGTCTTTGTCCAGGCCTGCTGCAAGCCCAATCGGGTGGGCGAAGGAAAGGCCCAGCACTTCCTGAGCAAGGCGCGGCGAAGGTAGCCAGTGAGATGCGGCCAGCTTCGCAAGCGCAGGGTGCTTGGCGAGTTGGTCGAGCACAAGGTGATGGGCCTGTTCCGCTGTCAGCCGAAACAAAAGGAAACGCGCAAGCGGGTACATAACGTCCTCCGATCATAGTCGAGTCTGTTGGCAAGTGTAGCACGTTTTACCGAACAATCAACCGCGTGTCACATCCTGCACCGTTGCCTCGTCAAATGAGGTAGGGAAGTGGCGTTGAAGGGGTATGAACATGAGAAAGATGCGTCAACGGAGCTCGGCGGAACTGCCCGCTGCGGCGTTGCTCGAGCAGTGGATGGACGCATACGGTCAAGACGTTGTTCGCCTTGCATATTCCTATGTTCACAACTATCACAAGGCGGAAGACATCGCGCAGGACGTGTTTTTGCGCGCTTGGCAGAATTGTGCAAGTTTTCAAGGGCAAAGTTCCATCAAAACGTGGTTGCTGGCCATTACAGCAAATCGAGCCAAGGACGTGTTGCGTTCGTGGAGCGTTCGCCATGAATTGATGGACGATGGCGAATTGTTGACGAGCCTACCCGTTACTCATGACACGGCGCGCATCGTCGAGCAGCGATTGGAGCGCGACGAGGTTTGGCGGGCGGTACGTAGCTTGCCGGAGATGTACCGCGAAGTCGTCGAACTGTACTACGGAAACGACCTGTCGAGTGCCGAGATCGCTTCCGTGCTTGGAATTACGGACCAAACAGTGCGTACCCGGTTGCACCGCGGTCGCCTTCTGTTACAAAAGGCGCTCATAGGGGAGGGAGAAGGGCGATGAACGAGGATGACAACGAGTTGCGCGAAAGAATGAAGGGACGCGCTGATGTGCCGTTTCGTCCCGAGCTCAAGGACAGCATTCTGGCCGCTGTCAGGGCACAACAGTCAAGCAGGAGAACGCGCAGGCCGCAATGGGCAGTTTTCGGCACAGTCGGCGCTCTTGCCGCATGCGTTGCCATCGCGCTGACGTTCACCTTGACGGCACCTATGTCGAAAAAGGCACAACCAGCGCATCAGCAAACGCTTATGCACGCTACTGCGGCCGCCGCATACCCTCTCGCCAAAGCGCCGATTGCAATTACCGATGTCCACATTGGAACGCTGCCTGGGGAGCCGAAAAATTCTTGCGTGATCGCGACGTTGAAAAATGTATCGGAACATCCGATACTCGAACCACAAGTATTTGGCGTGCTTTCGTTTACGCCGCAAGGGACGCGTACCGAAAACTGGCTGACATTCGTCAACGCACCCAGTGCGGCGATGATGCCTGGGCAGACCGTGGAGTGGGGATTTCACCCGTCAGGGCCGCATGCCAACGGTTCAGCGGCACTTGCGGAAACGCCTCACTTGGTGTTCTATTTAGCTCACACGGTGGCGCCGAATCAGGCAGATACCATTTGGCAGAAAAGCTCGCTCACTGTGACCAACGTGCAGTTGACGCCGCGCCCGACGGTTCCGGGCGCCAACTGGCAGTCTGTGCAGGTGAATGCAACCTTGTGGAATTCTACGAATGTGCCGATTAACTTGCGCCAAACGCGCGCTGTCATCTGGTTTTCGAAGAAGGCCGACGAGAGCTTTTTGGCGGCAGATAGCATTCGCTTCTTGTTCCACATGACACCTGAGATTCCAGGGGAAAGCTGGCCTTCGGTCGTTGAGCCGGGTCAACATATTCAGGTCGCTTTTCGCGTGTTGTCGACCAATCAGTCTGACTTTTTCAGCCGCACACCACACGTCTTGGCGGTTGAAGCGCCGCTTGTACAGTCCTAGTTGAGGTGACTCTCTGTGACTACGCGTTTTTCGATCTCCGAGCTGGCGGAGATGTTGCATGTGCCGGTCTCGTACATTCGTCAGGCTGTCGATGCCTTGGCAAACGATCTGACCGGTGAATCGTTTGTGTTTCAGGATCGCAACTGGCGCATTGGCCCAAGTGACGTCAAGCGCATCCAAGAGTGGATTGTCGAGCATCAGGACGAGTTGGCAGAAGCGTCGCGACCGCGCCACCGCAGGGTCCGATCGCGCCGGGTCGCCACCTCTGATCAGGACGACTAAGCCTACCTTCGTTGCGTTTGTCGATGGAGGTCAGTACACTGGGATCGTAAGACGAGGAGAATCAGGCTCGGCTGCTTGTTGTACAGGCTGTTCGCGGCCAAGGGGAGAAACGCACGTGATTATTGGCATACCGAAAGAAATCAAGGACAACGAAAACCGCGTTGCCATTACGCCAGCTGCGGGACATGCTCTCGTGGCGGCCGGGCACGATGTTCGGATCGAGGCGGGAGCTGGCCTTGGCAGTGGGTTTGAAGACGCGGATTATGTAGCTGCGGGCGTAACGATAGTACCCGACGCAGAGACCGTGTGGAAGACCTCGCAAATGATCATGAAGGTGAAAGAACCGCAACCGGTTGAATATGCATACTTCCGGTCCGACTTGGTGCTGTTCACGTACTTGCACCTGGCGCCCGAACCGGAGTTGACGAAGGCATTGATGGATGCCGGTGTCACGGCTATCGCCTACGAAACGGTTCAATTGGCGGATCGCTCGCTGCCTTTGCTCACGCCGATGTCGGAAGTCGCCGGCCGGATGTCGATTCAAATTGGTGCGCATTTTCTGGAGAAGGCTCATGGCGGACGTGGCGTATTGCTCGGCGGTGTGCCCGGGGTACCGCCTGCCCGCGTCGTGATCGTCGGTGGTGGCATTGTCGGCACCAATGCGGCGCGCGTAGCAGTTGGGATGGGTGCGGACGTGACGTTGTTCGACAACAATCCGGCCCGTTTGCGCGAGTTGGATGACTTGTTCGCGGGGCGCGTGCGCACGGTGATGTCCAACCCCTACAATTTGCGTGAACACATCGCGGGTGCGGATTTACTTGTAGGTGCAGTGCTGATTCCCGGTGCTCGGGCGCCAAAGATCGTCACAGACGAAATGGTGCAACAGATGAATCGCGGTGGTGTTGTCGTAGACGTCGCCATCGACCAGGGCGGATCGATCGCGACGATTGATCGCATCACGACGCATAGCAATCCGGTCTTCGAAAAGTATGGTGTGTTGCATTATGCGGTCGCCAACATTCCGGGAGCGGTACCGCGGACGTCGACGCTCGCCCTGACGAATGCGACGGCTCCGTACGCGTTGCGCTTGGCCGCAGGTACAGAGGCCGCCTTGCGGATGGACCCGGCCTTGGCGCGCGGCGTGAATGTGTATAAGGGCCGTGTGACATATCAGGCGGTCGCAGACGCTCTACAGCTCTCGTACACGCCAATCGATAGTTTGCTGTAAAGTCGCGCTCTAGAGGCGACGGAAGACGAGAGGAGGGGCAGCATGGTCACTGAGGAAGTTGTTCGCAACATGTTAATGGATGTTCTGGATCCGGAAATCCAGATTGATATTGTCAATCTCGGCATGGTATATGGCATCGACATCCTGGAAGGCGGCAAAAAAATCAAGGTGACAGTAACATTGACGACAATGGGTTGCCCACTGTTTGACGATATCAAGGAAGAGATTATAGAGAAACTCTCGCTTCTTGAAGGTGTTGAACAGGTGGAAGTCGAATTGACGTTTGATCCGCCTTGGGACAAGGAAATGATGTCGGAAGAGGCCAAATTGGTTTTTAAGTACCTGTTTTGATTGACTCTGTGCAAGTTTGGTTTTGGAGGATCAAAAAGCCGGACGGTAGGGGCTTGTTGCCGCCCGGCTTTTCCATGGGAAGTTTTCGTGTTCCCTTGCATTTTCACGCCTTTGTGCTACCCTTGTGAGAGAAAGATGACTTTTACAGTCAACATTCGCGCATCATTCTATAGATGAACAGTGAGGTTGGTCTAGGTGGGGAAGCCTGATTTTCGCGTACAGAACCTGCATGTCAGTGTCGAAGGCAAAGAGATTCTCAAGGGCCTGAATCTACATATTCGCGGCGGTGAAATCCACGCGATTATGGGGCCAAACGGAACGGGCAAAAGCACGTTGGCATCATCTTTGATGGGGCATCCGCACTATGAAGTGACGGCTGGCGAAGTCGTGCTCGACGGCGAAGATGTGCTCGCGATGTCGACGGATGAAAGGGCTCGTGCAGGTCTGTTTTTGGCCATGCAGTATCCAGCGGAAGTGCCTGGTGTTTCGAATGCAAATTTTATTCGCCAAGCATTGAATGCGCGCCGCGGAGAGGGCAATGAATTGCCGGTACTCCAGTTCCATCGGAAGCTTCAAGAAAAGATGAAGGCTTTAAATATTGACGCGTCGTTTGCAGAGCGCTATCTAAACGAAGGCTTTTCCGGTGGCGAGAAGAAGCGCAACGAAATTTTGCAGATGTCCATGCTCGAGCCGCGGATCGCCATTTTGGACGAGATTGACTCCGGCCTGGACATTGACGCACTGAAGATTGTGGCCAATGGCGTCAATCAACTGCGCTCGGACAACATCGGCTTTTTGATCATCACGCACTATCAGCGTTTGCTGAACTATATTGTTCCGGATCATGTGCACGTCATGATGCAAGGGCGTATCGTCCGTTCAGGAGATGCCAAGTTGGCTGAAGAGCTTGAAGCGAAGGGTTATGATTGGCTGAAAAAAGAACTTGGTATCGAAGACGAGACCGTCGAGGTCGAAGCGTAAGGGGGGACGCGGGATGAGCGAAGTCAATACGGCTGTCAGCCATGTTCACCGCGTCGCTCAAGCATTGGGCGAACCTTCGTCGCTGCTGGCGCTAAGGGAAGCGGCTTGGCGGACGTTTCAGGAACTGCCGCAGCCCTATGTTGAAAAAACAGACCTGCGCAAATTGACGTGGGAGACCGGGACATTCTCGGAACAAGTCGGCAAAGTTCCCGCTGAAGTGCAAGCGTACATCGACCGTCTGCAACATTCGTATGCCCTGTTTGTCGACGGATTGCCTATCGACCTTCGCTTGACTGAGGAAGCGAAGGCGGCAGGCGTAACATATTGCACCATTCACGAGGCACCCGAAAAGGCGGAAGCACTTTGGAAGGCGAATTTCGGAACCGTCGTGACAGCAAATGAAAACAAGTGGACGGCGCTTAATCAGGCGTTGTTTGCCGGTGGCGTTTTCTTGTACGCCCCTAAAGGGACGCACATTGATGCGCCGTTTGAGACGATTTATGTATGGACTGGCGGCGAATCTGGGGCTTATTCGCGCAGCCTCGTGGTTGCAGCAGAATTGGCCGATATCCAGTATGCGGAGACGGTATTTGCCGCAACGACAGGTGCAAAGGTGGTCAACAGCCATGTGCTGGAGATTGTCGCGCTGGCGGATAGTCGAGTACGGGTTTCCACGGCGGACGCATTTCATCGCGGGCCCACACACTTTGTAACCCGTCGTGCACGCGTTGGCAAGGATGCGCACGTCTTATGGACAGTCGCGGACACAAGTGACGGCCTCTGCGTGGAGCTGGTGGAAAACGAGTTGACCGGGGCGGGGGCGAAAGGTCTCGCTCGCGTCGTTGGGCTTGGACACGGGCGTGCACACGTCGAATTGACGGCGAGCATGCGGCATGTGGGACGGCATACGGAGAGCGAGATCGTCATGCACGGAGCTTTGCGCGACAAGGCGAACACGATTTTCCGTAGCCGCACGGAAATCGTCAAGGGCGCTGTCGGTGCAGGCAGTGAGCAGCATGATCGGATGATCATGATTGACGGTACGGCGCGTGCGGACGCCATTCCGATGTTACTCATTGATGAAAACGACGTGCAGCGCTGCGGGCATGCTGCGAGCGTCGGCAAAATCGATCCGACACAGGTCTATTACCTGATGTCACGTGGTATTCCCAAGTCCATCGCGGTGCAAATGATCATCTGGGGCTATCTGCACGATACGGTCGAGGCACTCGCGAGCGACCCGATGCGGGAGTTGGTTGTGGCGCGTATAGAAAGGGAGCTTAGCCGATGAACCCGCTTGCGATTCGGGAGGACTTCCCGATTTTTCAAGAGAAAATTAACGGCCATCCGCTGGTTTATCTGGATAATGCGGCGACGTCGCAAAAGCCGCGCCAGGTCCTTGATGTACTCCGGCGTTATTACGAGAGCGAGAATTCGAATGTCCACCGGGGGGTACACACCCTTGGCACGCGAGCCACAGAGGCGTATGAAGGAGCCCGCGAGAAGGTCGCGCGCTTCATCAATGCTCCGTCGCCGTACCAAGTCGTGTTCACCCGCGGGACGACAGAATCCATCAACATGGTGGCCCACGGCTACGCACGTGCTCACCTGCAGCCTGGTGACGAAATCGTACTGCCGCCGAGCGAGCACCACAGCAATTTGATCCCGTGGCAACAGGCGGCGCGTGCGACTGGAGCGACGCTTCGCTACCTGCCGTTACAGGAAGATGGAAGCATCCGTTTGGATGATGTAGAGGCGGCCGTGACGGACCGAACGAAAGTCGTCGCAATTGCGCATGTGTCAAACGTACTAGGAACGGTCAATCCGGTGCGTGAAATGGCTGCGATCGCGCATCGCCATGGCGCCGTGATCGTCGTCGATGGCGCGCAAAGCGTGCCGCATATGCCTACTGATGTACAGGATTTGGATTGTGATTTTCTGGCGTTTTCCGGTCACAAGATGCTGGGACCGACAGGCATCGGCGTCCTTTATGGGAAACCGTCGTTGCTCGCGGAAATGGAGCCGACGTACTTTGGTGGAGAGATGATTGACATCGTCGAGCTACACGAGTCGACTTGGAAAGAGGCGCCGTGGAAGTTCGAAGGCGGCACTCCCATCATCGCAGGTGCCATCGGTCTGGGCGCCGCGATCGACTACTTGAGCAACATCGGCATGGAGGAAATTGCGAAGCACGACGCGCACCTTGCTGATCTCACCGTTCAGCGTTTGGCGGAAATCGAGGGCGTCACGGTATACGGGCCAGGTCCAGGTAAACCCCGAGCGGGGCTTGTGACATTTAATCTGGACGGTGTGCATCCGCATGACGTGGCAACAGTGCTGGATGCTGCGGGCGTTGCTGTTCGCGCCGGCCATCACTGCGCTCAGCCGTTGATGCGCATCTTACATGTTGGAGCTACCGCCCGTGCGAGCTTTTATTTATATAACACAGAAGACGATGTCGATGCCTTTGTGGCAGCGTTGAAACAGGCGAAGGAGTTCTTTGGCCATGCAATTGGATGATTTGTATCGTCAGGTGATCATGGACCACTATCAGCATCCGCGCAACCAAGGCCAGCTTGCTGACGACGCGATCGCCGTCGATCTGCGCAACCCGAGCTGTGGTGATGAAATTCGCTTGCAGATGCTGGTGGAGGACGGCGTCGTGAAAGACGTGCGTTTTCGCGGCAGCGGATGCTCCATCTCGATGGCTTCGGCCTCAATGATGACGGATGCCATCAAAGGTAAGACGATTTCGGAAGCCTTGCATCTGGCTCAGACGTTCCGCGGCATGATGAAGGGCGAGCCGGCCGATCTCGATGAGTTGGGCGAATTAGAGTCGTTGCAAGGTGTATCCAAGTTCCCAGCTCGCATCAAGTGCGCGACGCTCGCGTGGCAGGCGCTTGAACGGGCGGCAGGATCAAGTGAAGTCGATGGCGAAGCCAAGGCGTGATTCACACATGTCCGATTTCCTAAAATCTGCATTCGTGATGTAAAAGGAGGACGTCCAGATGGCGAAACCTTTGCCGGATATGGAAGAGTACCAGTATGGCTTCCGAGACAAGGACGTTTCGGTCGTTAAGTTTGAAAAGGGACTGACGCGCAAGACGGTCGAAGAGATTTCGATGATGAAAAACGAGCCGGGGTGGATGACAGATTTTCGCCTTCGCTCGCTCGAGATTTTCTTGGAAAAGGGTATGCCGAAATGGGGCGGAGATCTCAGCGAACTCGATTTTGACGACATTACCTACTACGTGAAGCCATCGGAGAAAAAAGGGAAGACGTGGGAAGAGGTTCCTGAGGAGATCAAAAATACGTTTGATCGACTTGGTATTCCCGAGGCCGAGCAGAAGTTCTTGGCCGGTGTCTCCGCACAGTACGAGTCTGAGGTCGTCTACCACTCGATGCGCGAAGACCTGGAAAAGATGGGTGTCTTGTTCACCGATACAGATACGGCGTTGCGCGAGTATCCCGAGATCTTCAAGGAGTATTTCGGGACGGTCGTGCCGCCGGAAGACAACAAGTTTGCCGCGTTGAATAGCGCTGTATGGAGTGGGGGCAGCTTCATCTATGTGCCGAAGGGCGTGCGTTGTGAAGTGCCGCTGCAGGCGTACTTCCGCATCAACTCGGAGAACATGGGGCAGTTCGAACGCACCTTGATCATTGCCGATGAAGACAGCTTTGTGCATTACGTCGAAGGTTGCACGGCACCTGTGTACAGCACCAACTCGTTGCACAGTGCCGTCGTCGAAATCATTGTCAAAGATCGCGGGCGTTGCCGCTACACGACGATTCAGAACTGGGCTCCAAACATTTACAATCTGGTCACCAAGCGCGCGGTTGCATACCGCGATGCGACGATGGAATGGGTCGACGGCAACATCGGGTCGAAGCTGACCATGAAATATCCATCGGTGTATATGCAGGGCGAGGGTGCAAAGGCCATGGTCCTTTCCATCGCGGTGGCTGGTCGTGGGCAGCATCAGGACGCGGGCGCAAAAGTGGTGCATAATGCGCCGAATACAACGTCCACCATCGTTTCCAAGTCCATCAGCAAGCATGGTGGGAAGACCACCTATCGCGGTCTTGCAAGCTTTTCGCCAAGCGCTGTGGGTGCCAAGGCCAACATCAAGTGTGATACGCTGATCCTGGATGACAATTCGACGTCGGACACGATTCCGTACAACGAGATTATGAACGACGACGTCACACTGGAACACGAAGCGTCTGTGTCGAAGGTGAGCGAGGAGCAGTTGTTCTATTTGATGAGCCGCGGTATTTCTGAGGAGGATGCGACTCGCATGATTGTGATGGGCTTCATCGAACCGTTCACTCGTGAGTTGCCCATGGAGTACGCCGTCGAGATGAACCGTCTCATCAAGTTTGAAATGGAAGGTTCGATTGGTTAATGGCTTGGGTCAAGGCAGCAAAAGTGTCCGATCTCGCCGTTGGCGAGATGATGCAAGTTGCGTTTGACGACGAGGATGTCGCTTTGTATCACACGGAAGATGGATTTTTTGCGACGTCCGACGTCTGTACACACGCTGCACAATCGTTGTCTGCGGGCAAACTCGAAGGGCATATTGTCGCGTGTCCGCGACACGGTGGTAAGTTTGACGTTCGCACGGGACAGCCCACTGCTTTTCCGTGCGTGATTCCACTTGCAACATACGCGGTTGAGGTTCGAGGAGACGAGGTGTGGATCGACTACGAGGCCTAATGGCCTCCTGTCGATTCAGCGTCGATTCGCTCGGCCATGAGATAGGGGAGATTCGGTGAAAATTTCGAGCAGAACCGAGTATGGTTTGCGCGCGATGGTGGCCTTGGCGATGATGGCTGGCGTCGATCGGCCTGTTCCCTTGCGGGCGGTTGCCGAATCCGAATCGATACCTGAACCATTTTTAGATCAAATCATGGCAAAGCTGCGCAGGGCAAATTTAGTCACCAGCGTGCGTGGGGCCAATGGTGGGTACCATTTAAGCCGTCCGGCGGATGAAATTTCCGTTGGGGAGTTGGTGCGCGTTTTAGAAGGTTCATTGGCGCCTGTCGCATGTGTCGGCGAGGCAGATAGCTCCGAGTCGGCTTGTGATTTATTTGTCGGTTGCCATGCGCGCAATGTTTGGGTAAGAGTGACAAATGCCATCACTCGGGCGCTTGACGCCCTGACTTTAGCTGATGTTATGCACGACGAGGTGCCGCTTCATACTTGAGAAGCGGCACCTCGTCGCATATCATCTTCATCCTCAGTTGGTAAATCCGAGGTCCAGTTTGGGGAGCGATTGAATGTCTTCGACGGCTGTGTCTCGGGCGTGGCAAGCGTCCAAGTATTCGAGGTATACCCGCTTGATGGATGGGTGTTTGTGCAGGATGACCGGATCGACGAGCAAGTGGTGTTCATTTGCGTCGTATGAGATATGCAGGCTTGGATTGTAGCCGCAATCGCGCATTTCGTTGAGCAACGCCGCCAGTGCGTCTTTCACCCGAAAGTGGGCGTTTGACCACGAATCTGAGCGGTAAGTTTCCATAATATGAGTTGCTCCCTTCTTTGCTGTCTCCAGTTTGAAAGGCCATCTTATGCTTAGTATAATCAGCACGGAGGCCTTTCGCCAGTTTTTCCAGCGCGAGTCTCCTTTGTTTCGCGAATAAGCAAAAGGAGGTTTCTCGAATGCCATTGGTTGGTCGTCCAGCTCCTAATTTTGACATGCTTTCAACGAAAAACATGGAGACCCTAGCTGAACACGTACAGTTGTCCGATTATCGTGGTAAGTGGCTCATTCTCTTTTTCTATCCTGGAGATTTTACGTTTGTCTGCCCCACGGAAGTCATGGCGTTTAACGAACGCATCCAGGAATTTCATGATCTCGATGCTGAGGTGTTGGGTGTCAGTACGGACAGTGTACATAGTCATAAGGCTTGGATTCAATTGCCGCGGACACAGAATGGCCTTGGCGGTTTGAATTACCCCCTTGCGTCTGATTTTACGAAGCGCGTTTCGCGTAGTTATGAAGTACTTGACGAAGAGACAGGTACAGCCATGCGCGGTCTGTTCATTATCGATCCAGACGGCACCGTCATGTACCAAGTTCTCCACAACAACGACGTCGGGCGCAGCGTCGATGAGACATTGCGCGTGCTAGAGGCACTGCAGGCTGGTGGCATGTGTGCGGCTAACTGGAAACCCGGCGACAAGACGCTGTCCGTATAATGTGGCTCTGATCTACGATGGGGAGTTCTGACGACGTCAGAACTTCCCTTTGCATATGTAACGATTGCGCAACAAACTGGCTGGATGCTTCAAGTTAGGAGGGATTCTGTATGCCGATGCGGTTAGGAACTGAAATGCCACAGTTGGTAGGTGCAACGGAGTGGATCAACGGCGAGCCAAACATTGAACCGGGGAAGGTAGTTTTAGTTCATTTTTGGGCCGTTTCTTGTCACATTTGCCACGAAACCATGCCAGAAGTATTGCGTTTGCGCGATGAATATGCGGATCAAGGTCTATGTACCGTTGCGGTTCACATGCCACGAATGGAGGAGGACACGGAGATTTCGCGTGTACAAGCCGATATCGAACGGTATCATATTACGCAACCGTGTGCCATTGACAACGAGCATAAGCTGGCGAATGCGTTCAGCAACGAGTACACGCCCGCCTTCTTTGTTTTTGGGAAAGATGGAACACTGACATTTCGAGCCGCAGGTGACAAGGGCTTTGCAAAGGTCGAACCGAAGGTCCGTGAAGCGCTCGGACTTGCCAGCTCTTGAGGACGTTCGGTTCGCCTTCTCGGTTGGATTTCACGCGCTGCGTGGTATAAAGGTTTCGACCGCGACGACGACCACCGCGACAAAGAAGAGTACCCAAAAAAACCGACGCACTGACAATGCCTCCCAAGTGTTGCTGGTTGTTTTACAGCACAACTATCGGTATTGTAGCAAATCGGATGCACAAGTTCACGTGTATAAGCAGACGCCGGCACCATGCTTGTTGCCATGGGGCCGGCATATAAGAGGTGGGGGCTGTGCGGACGTTTGATCCCCTGGATTGGGTGCACGCGTTTGACGATTACGAGATGTACATGTATCTTCGGCAGGATGGCACTGCGGCAGATGGGATTTACATGCAAATGTTGCAGAGGGAATTGGTTGATGGAGCCGAGATATGGTCTGTGCTTTATGATCGGCGTTTGACATCGGACATCAGTCAGGTAGGACTTGATCCTCACCATCCGGCTTACGAGGATGAGGTATTACGCAATTACTTGGCGGAACACCCGACGGTTGTCGACGATGAGAAGGCGTATCTTGCCGACTGGTTACAAGGTCACGGGAAGGCTGAAGGTGAGGCGTGATGGGGAAGCAAGGGCATAGGCGCAAGCAACAGAATGATTCGTTTGCGGACGATAAGCCCGCATACGCGGCGGATCGGATGGATGTAAAACCCAAGCCCGAGTTCGCGAAACGCGGCGATGAGACCGAGTCATTTTTGTTGCGCGATGCGATGAATGCCGATGTCGCGGCGCGCTTGGCGGCGTTAAAGAGCGCTTTGGTCGAAGAGGCACAGGCGCGTCCAGTGACACAGCAGCAGCAAAAGAAGGAAAAGGCTGCGAAGCGCCGGCCGGCTGCAGAACGGTTGGCGGAGAATCCAGACTTATCGTTCGCAGAACTGTTCGATCCGGCGGATGATGACGATGTTTCGTTTGAAGAAATGTTGGCCGATTCCAAGCTCGATTGGAGAAGCTTTAAAGACGAATAAAGTTCGCGATGTTGCAGAAGGGATTGTAACTTGGATGGCAGATGTGCCACAATCAACAACTCTCGGTACGGCGATGCGCGCGGCGCTGGCTGCCGGTGAACGGATGTCTGCACGTTATTTGACAGAACTCGTTGTTGAGACGAAATCGTCTTTGGCAGACGTTGTGACAGATGTTGATCGCGCTTGTGAAGCGGCTATCCGCGATGAAATCCACAAATCCTTCCCGGGGCACGATGTACTGGGTGAGGAGGGAGTTGCACCGGGCCGCGAGGCGGCTGTAGCGGCGCTTGCCGCTTGCGCAGAGCATGAGCATTTATGGATTGTCGATCCACTCGATGGAACGACAAACTTTGTCCATGGGCTTCCGCTGTCGGTCGTGTCGATCGCGTACGCCGTTGGCGGACAGCTTGAGACGGGTGTCGTGTTTGATCCATACCGAGATGAGTTGTTTTTTGCCGTGCGCGGAGGTGGCGCACATGTATGTACAAAGTCCGACGCGCAAGCGTGGCTGACACAGCCTGACGCCAAACTTCCAGGACGGCAAATAGCGGTTTCCGGCGTCGGGGAACTTCGCCGAGCGGTCATGGCTACCGGTATGCCTGTTCGCCATGCGGATCGCAAGCGCGTGATGCAACTCGCGGCAGAGTTGATCAGCCGCGTCAAAAGCTTGCGCACGCTTGGCGCAGCGGCGTTGCATTTGGCGTACGTGGCCGCTGGCCGCATCGATATCTTCTGGGAGTTCGACCTAAACGCATGGGACATTGCGGCTGGGGCCTTGTTGGTAACTGAGGCTGGTGGGGTCATGCAAACGCTCGCCGGCGAGTCGTACACACTCGCGGCCCGGGATGTGGCGGCTGGGTCTGATGCAGCGGTGCTGCGCGAAGTGGCGCGTATTATGCAGCAGTGAGAACTTGGAACACAGTACTGGAGATGAACGAAGTGTCAAATGAACGGGAGCGAGCACAGCAACGAGTTGAGGAGATTGCAGCTTTGCCTGTGTATCGCGATCGAAACCTGGCTTTATTGACTGATTTATACCAATTGACCATGATGTATGGCCACTTTAAGGCAGGCAGACACGAGCAGCGGGTTGTCTTTGATTTGTTTTATCGTAAAAATCCATGTGGCAACGGCTATGTCATTGCGGCGGGCTTGGAACAGGTTGTTTGGTACCTGCACCAGTTGCAGTTCTCAGTGGACGATCTCGCCTATCTGCGCTCGCTCGACATGTTTTCCGAGGACTTTCTTGAGTATTTGCGAGATTTTCGCTTTCGCGGGGACGTGTATGCTGTGCCCGAGGGCACGGTCGTCTTTCCAAACGAACCACTGCTGCGCATTGAGGGCGCCATTGCGGAGGTGCAATTGATTGAATCCGCGCTACTGGCGTTTATTAACCACCAGAGTTTGATTGCCACAAAATCGCGGCGTATTGTCGAGGCCGCGCAGACGAATGTCAAACATCCTGGTAGCGCCGTGATCGAAATGGGCTTAAGGAGGGCTCAGAACGCGGATGCAGCTGTGTTCGGAACGCGTGCAGCATTTATTGGTGGCTGTGTAGCCACGAGTAATGTCTTGGCGGCAAAGTCATATGACATCCCGGTAGCGGGTACGCAAGGGCACAGCTGGATACAGAGTTTCCCGACCGAATTAGAGGCGTTTGAGGCCTATCGTGCAGCGTTTCCGGAGAACACAGTGCTACTCGTCGACACGTATGACGTATTGCGCAGTGGAGTGCCCAATGCTATCCGCGTTGGTCTGGCGATGAAAGAAGCCGGGCAATCGCTAAAGGGTATTCGCATCGACAGTGGCGATCTCGCGTATTTGTCGAAGCGTTCCCGCCAGATGTTGAATGCCGCAGGCCTTGCGGATGTGCAAATTATTGCCTCCTCTGATCTCGACGAATATACGATCCGCGATCTTCTCACGCAAGGCGCCGAGATTGATTCCTGGGGTGTTGGTACGCGGCTTATTACAAGTACGGATTGTCCCGCTCTAGGGTGCGTGTACAAGCTCGTTGCGCAGCAGTTTGAGGATCGACTGGAGCCACGTATTAAAATCTCGGAGAATCCGAACAAGGTTACAAATCCGGGGAAGAAAAAGGTGCTTCGCTTGTATGTCGATGGCGCTGCGGTGGCCGATTTGATTGCGCTGGCTGACGAACAGTACGACCCGTCAGAGCCGTTGGAGTTGTTCCATCCCATCCACACGTACAAGCGCAAAGTGGTACAAAACTACGAGATCGAAGAACTGCTCGTTCCTGTGTTTATCGGGGGCGATTTGGTCTATGAATTGCCGTCTCTACGTTCGATTCAGGCGCGCGTCGAACATCAGCTCAGCGCGTTTTCATCGGAAATTCGGCGCCATTTAAATCCGCATGAGTACCATGTCGATCTCTCACAACCACTGTGGGATTTGAAACAAAGGTTGTTGCACCAGTGGCGCCGTTCAGCGCAGAGCTGATCAGCATGGTGGTGTCGGCTGTGCCACTCCGTGAGTCCACTTTGGTGTATGATAAAGTCAGCAAAGGAGGGCATGACGATGGAGGTCCTCAAAATCACACCGCGCGGGTATTGTTATGGCGTGGTAGATGCTATGGTGATTGCGAAACGAGCCGCAGAAGACAAGCGGCTTCCTCGGCCTATTTATATTTTGGGCATGATTGTGCATAACCAGCACGTGGTCGATGCGTTTGCACGCGAAGGCGTGATTACGGTCGATGGCGAGGATCGGCTACAGCTGCTGGAGAAGGTCGATTCCGGTACAGTGATTTTTACGGCACATGGTGTATCGCCGGAGGTTAAGCGACGTGCACAGGAAAAAGGCCTGCGCGTGATCGATGCGACGTGTCCGGATGTCAATCGCACGCACGAGTTGATCCGCGAAAAGACGGCGCTTGGATATGAGATCGTATATATTGGCCGGCGCGGCCATCCTGAACCCGAGGGAGCCATGGGGGTTGCACCAGGCCATGTTCATTTAGTCGAAAGTGCGGCAGATGTCGATGGCCTACAACTTGCGACTGACAAGATTGTCGTGACCAATCAGACGACGATGAGCCAGTGGGATACGCGTGAACTGACAGAACTGGTCGTACAGAAGTACCCAACAGCGGAGGTCCATAACGAGATCTGTCTGGCGACGCAAACCCGGCAGCAAGCTGTGGCAGAACAGGCTGGGTCGGCGGACGTTTGTATCGTCGTCGGCGATCCACGCAGCAATAACTCCAATCGGCTGGCGCAAGTGGCCGAGGAGATTGCTGGGGTCAAGGCGTATCGTGTAGCGGATGTCACGGAAATTCGCCCAGAGTGGCTTATGCAAGCGAAAAGGGTGGCTGTCACCTCGGGTGCAAGCACACCGACAGCTGTGACGAAGGAGGTCGTCGACTTTTTGGAACGATTTGATCCTGCAGATGAGTCGACGCATACACCGGTTCGCACGTTGCGACCGGATAAAATCCTGCCTACGCTACGCAGCACGGCGACACACGGGGCCGGCGGGCGGTCTTGATCCATGAACTCCGCATATATCGTAGGGGTAGCTTTAGGCATCTTGGCCATTGCGCTTTTTGTGTGGCGTTCGCGCGTCACACGCGGACATAAAGGGCGCGGCTGGCTGACAAGCGCCGCAGTTTTTGTGTGGTTTATCTGGATTGCCTATTGTGGATTTCTTATAGGATACAATGCCGGCAATCAAGGGTTTAGCGTTCTCTCTTTATTGCATATTTCCAGATGAGAGATAGCATGTACGGATGTTTGGGCTCTGTAAAAGCACGTTTTGGCAATGGAGTTTGAAGATTTGTTTGCGCAGGTTGGTTTCGCGACCTGCGAATTTGTTATCTGCAATTCGCGGTATTTTGCGCCGATTCGAGAAAAACCGAAAAATTTTTTGTAGTCCGCGTAACAGAATTGTTCGAAATGTTACTGCGCGATGATATAATAGGCCAAAGGGTTTGACGCCCTTGGCAGATATCCTGACATGTAAGGGGAGCGTATATGGATCAAGGTAAATTTAAACGAAGGCTCAGTCTTCTAGACCTATCCTTATTAGGTATAGGTTCAATGGTTGGATCTGGGTGGCTCTTTGCATCGCAAAAGGCGGCAGGGTTTGCGGGTGGCGACGCTTGGATGGCTTGGATTTTTGGTGCCATCGCCGTCTTGTTGATTGGTCTTGTATATGGTGAACTAGCGGCTGCCATTCCGCGCGCAGGAGGCTTCGTTCGCTATCCCGACTACACGCATGGTTCGCTTGTAGGCTTTCTCATTGGCTTTGCCTCCATGATGGCTTATTCATCCGTCGCTGGCGTTGAGGCAGAGGCCGTACGTGGGTATATGTCCAGTTATATACCAGGTCTTGAAGATGCCGCGCAAAACGTGACGGCCTGGGGTTATCTACTGCAAATCGCACTTTTGGTCATCTTCTTTCTTATCAACTATTGGAGTGTTAATGTATTCGGAAAAATCAATACTATCGTTACACTCTTAAAGTTTATTGTTCCATTGTTGACCATCATTTTGTTGCTTGTGCACTTTCATCCGCATAATTTTGCGGTTGGTGGAGCTTCTCCCGGTGGTGTGCACGGTGCGATGCAGGCTTTAACAGCCGGGGGACTGGTCTTTGCGTTCCTTGGTTTCCGACAAGCGGTCGATTTTGGCGCGGAAGCTCGCAATCCACAGCGCGATATCCCGCGTGCCATCATCATTGCCGTGATCGGTGCCTCTGCGATTTATATTTTGCTGCAGATTTCATTTATCGGGGCTGTACCCGCGAGCCACTTGACACAGGGGTGGGGCGGTGTCAATTTTAAATCGCCGTTTGCTAATCTTTTGGAAACCCTAGGGCTTGGTTGGGCGGCGGTCATCATTTATGCAGACGCAATTTTATCGCCATCGGGAACTGGCAATATCTATCTGTCAGGTACGGCTCGCACGCTGTTCGCTTGGGCGAAAAACGGATACTTCTATTCGGTGATTGGCAAAGTCGATGCGCGCACCGGTATTCCTCGCGGCGGTCTCTGGATGACCTTGATCCTATAGATTATCTGGACGCTTCCATTTCGCTTCAGCGCATGGAGTGGTTTGGTTGACGCGGTTACGTCAGCGACCGTCATGACGTATATGATTGGCCCTGTCTCAGTAACCGCATTGCGCAAAACCCTGCCAGATCTCGTGCGTCCCTACCGTTTGAAGGGTGTCCACATTATTGCACCTCTCGCATTTTTGGCGGCGTCATGGATTATCTACTGGGCAGGATGGCAGACCGATTCGTTGCTCATTGGTTTCACGTTGGCATCGCTCATTTTGTACTTTGCGTTTATGGATCGCGATGCACAGACGCGCAGCCAATTGCGATCCGACTGGAAAAACGGGCTTTGGCTCATTGTTTACTATGTGTTTATTGGTGTCATGTCCTTTTTGGGAAGCTTCACAAATACGAAGGTTTACTCCATCGTGATTCCCGCCCCATGGGATACGATTGTTGTCGGTGTCGGGAGCTTAATTTTCTATTACTGGGGTGTGGCAAGTGCGTTGCGCGTGCCGCGCATCACGGATGCCGATGAGGCAGAAGAGTCGACGCTTGGCAACTTCTGAGTTACCATAGGAATACGGCAAAAGGGATGCCCTTTGTGGCGTCCCTTTTCTTGTTGAAAGCAGTTTGGAGGTTCGGTGCATGGACATGGATCTGGTGTGCGGTGAGCGTCGACGGAAACTTGCTGAAGGCTTGAGGCACAGCGACATGGAAGCGGTTGTACTTTCTCATCCTGCAAACTTCTATTACTTTACAGGTGTGTGGTTGGAAAGCGGCGAGCGATTATCGGCTCTCGGCGTGTTTGCGGATGGTCGTTGTTTTGCGCTGGTACATGAAATGTTTGCTGATCCGGCTGCGGCCATGGGCGTGCCTGTGCACACGTGGCGGGATGGGGAAGACCCATATGTGTTGCTGATCTCGTTGATGGCCGACGTACATCGTACGATTGGCGTCGATGGAACGTTGCCAGCAAGACACTTGCTTTCGTGGATGCGCGTGTCGCAAGGGCTTGCGTTCCATTTGGGAGACGCGATGGTGGAAAAGTTACGTGTCAACAAAGACGTTACGGAACTCGATCTTTTGCGCACTGCTTCTAGGCAAGCGGATGATGTGGTGGGTGCCGTGAAACAACACATTCGGCCTGGTGTGAGTGAGCGTGATATAGCAAGGATGCTCGAATCACTCTGGCAGTCCGTTGGCGCAGAGGGCATGTCGTTTCCAGCCATTGTCGCAACAGGTGCACATGCCGCAGAGCCTCACCATGAGCCGAGTCTTGCCGCGATCGAACGTGGGCATGCTGTCATTGTCGATACAGGTGGCATATATCGTCGCTACTGTAGTGATATCACGCGTACGTTCATTCTCGGTGAACCATCGTCGCTACTGAAGGAAGTTTATGAGTGTGTGTTGGCCGCAAACCTGGCGGGCATTGCAGCAGTGAAACCAGGCGTGACTCTTGGGGAAGTTGACCATGTTGTACGCAGCGAGATCGAGCGTGCAGGATATGGATCATATTTCACGCATCGAACAGGACATGGAGTGGGACTCGACATTCATGAAGCGCCATTTGTCGTCGGTGGTAATGATCAGGTACTCGAGCCGGGCATGGTGATGAGCATCGAGCCGGGCATTTATTTGCCCGGGCAATTTGGCGTTCGGATTGAAGATTTGGTAGCGGTGACCGAAACAGGTGTGGAAGTGCTGAATCAGGCGCCCAAAGCACTTGGTGATGTCGTCATTGAACTGTGAGGGGCAAGTTCTTTTGGCGAATGCGGGTTATTCGCCGTCTTCATCGTGCAATTCGAGTTGCGCGATGGGGACGGCGGCTGTCTCTCCAGTCATTTGCCGGACACCCCAGACCATGACACCTTCGATGGCTGTTACCGTGAGGCGATCATATTCCTCCGCGATACGGTAAGTACGACCGATTTCGATCTCAACCTCGTCTCGAATCTCATAACTTTTAGCTAAATACCACTTGGTCATGTAGACTTCGTACTCTGTCCAATTTTGTGCGTCGTAGGCCCGTTGCCCCTTTTGCTGTAGTTCCTTCATCTCTGCTCGCAATTGTTCCTTGGTCATGTCGCTATAGAGCATGGTTGAATTCCGCCTTTCACAGGTCAGCCTGAAGTTGTCCACGGACATTCAGGTGCAATGTGTCATTCGTCATTATAACGACTGTGACGTGAAGGCGGTAGCGCCGCTTGTCGAGTGTGATAGTTTGAACATCGACGATGGCAGAAGGCATGTAAGGGTGATCCACCAATATCTGCATTGATTTCCCGATTAAGAAGGAAAGGCTTTGCAGAACTTGTCTTTTGATCGCCGTCTGTAAAAGAATATCTGTGCCCTGAGGGCAGTCAATTTGAATTTTGCGCAACGTATAGCGAGATGGATCGGTCCGTTCTGCAATCAAAAATTGATTTTCATTTTCCAGTTGATCATTGGCTTGGCGAAGCGCTTTGACCTCGACGTGCATGTGATGCAAATCGCGGCTAGTATAGGCCATAGCGGCTGCCATGCCGGCGAGTGCACCGATCGCGAGCGCTGCAAGTATGCGTTTCACGGTTGCTCACGCCCCGCTGTGAGCCAATGAATTAACATGTATCCCACGTGACAACCAAGAAAGGCCGCGACCAAATAGATGAATTGGCGCACCATAGGCCCTGGATGAAGGCCAAACACACCGCGGTCGATCACGCGCAGCACGTCCATCGATCCTCCTAATGCCGCGACAATCGCCCATACCTTCAGATCAGAGGCAAGCGTGCTCATCGTCGTATTCGGATCGTGATGCGTCAAAAGTGCGGCAACGCCTCCGAGAAGCGAGCCCCCAATTACGAGCCCCATCGATACGAAAAAATCCAAAAGACAGTTGGCGGCAATACTGTTGAACAACGCGATCCCTCCTTGCGGCGAGTTGGTTTTTGCGCATGTCCAACGGCCTATTTCAATGTACGGATGGCCGGCGACCGATATGCTGGGCTCGATTGGGGAACCTTTGTAACGGATCCGCTATTGGCGGAGCTGAGTTCGTCCTTGAGGAGGCATTGTCATGACCGATTCACAAGAGCAAAAAAAGACGTTGGCTGCTCACCCGCGCCCCATCTACAATTCGGTGCAGTCTGAGCGCGGGCCGGACGACGTATTGGAAGAGGCAGAAAACGTTTCGCCGCATCGTATGGGGCCGTCGGTTCCTGGAGATGACGCGACGCTTGCTGCAAGTGACAACCCAGATGACTTCGACTTCGAAGGCGACCCTGTGTAATTGTGCCTTTCAGGGTAGCGTAGTCGCCCTGTGATGCGCTGTTTTCGCCATCCTCCGGCAGGTGTTATGATGGTGGAACAGGGTTTTGAAGTCTGGGAAGCGGTGAGAAGATGCAGGGTGAAGGCGTCAATGCGAAACTCGGGCTTCCGGCGGCGGTAGAGGCTGCCCTTGCCGGTGGCACATCGGGTGAGAGCCCCGCAGACCGTTGGTTGATCGCTGTACGCGAGTTGGCTTCACACATTGTTGGTTCGGGCGACGTGTTGGCGATTGCAGTGCCTGTCGAAAACGGGCCGGCGGCAAATGTGCGCCTTTTGCGCCAGTGGGCGCTCGCCGCGGCCGATGTGATGGTGGCCGCAGGCGATGGAACATTTGTGGCCAAGTGGGCACCGGCTTGGTCGTTGGAGCCGCTCTTAGCGGCGCGCTTTCGCCTTTTGTCGGTGGCGGAGAGCGAGCCGAAGATATGCAATATGTTCAGCGAAATTGATGAGATCGATTGGCTGTTTGTCGAGCTTGTGGATGCCATTGCCCGTACCCGCCTTGAGCGGGTCGAGGATTCGGCGGCGGCGCCTGATCGCCCCTATCGAGTGATGTATCGAGGCGAGTCAGAGGTCATGGCGGCTTGGCTTCGTGCGCTGATTGCGAAGGAATCGACGTTTGTCGCAGACGGTTGGCTTGTTGCGAAGACTGTGCGTGGCGGGCTTGCACAGTCGGGGTGGGCGGCGATGGAATGGGCGGATCGCAGCGGTAGGCCGTTTTATGAAGTGGCCTTTGCGCTGCAAGCGCCGCCGCCTGACGCCCCGATTGCCGATTGGGTATTGGAGTTTTGCGTGCGCCACCGATTTTCCGGGAAGCTTGTACCGCTGTCAGATTGGTGGCGACAGACGGCGCGCAGATGGCGGATTGAAGGCGACGTATTAGTGGCTCCGGATGCGTGGATTCTGCCAAAACTGCGGGAGGCTGGGCGTCACTGTCCGCAGATTGCAGACGCTTTAGGGCGCCCGGCGCCCTCGTATGTCGAGATTCCTGTCGATGACGTCTATCCACTGCTTGTTCAGTCTATCCCATCGCTTGTGGCGGCAGGTTTTTATGTCGAGACGCCAAAGGTGGAACAGGCGGGAGATATTCGCGTACGTGTCCTGGTTCGGCAGGGGCGCGGTGGACGCGACAAGCGAGCTGTTGCATCAGCTGGTCAGCAGTGGCTCGATGCACAGCAATTGGTGGATTTTGATTGGTCAATCGTCGTCCAGGATCGCGAGTTGTCGCAGCAAGATTTTGCACAGATGGTCGCTGAACAGACGCCGTTCATCCGCGTCGAAGGATCGTGGCGGTTGGTGCCAATTGCGGATATTTTGCGGGAATTGGAGAAGCTCGGTCTGCGGTCGGACCATAAGGCGACCGTCCTTGATTTGTCGCGCACGATTGCGCTTGCGCAGGAATCGCAGGATCTTGTGCTTGATGTCGAATTCGCAACAGAGGCAGCTGAGGTCAAGCGTGTGGTTGACGTGTTTACGCATGCCCTGCACATCCCTGCGGTCGAACCGCCGTATGGACTGCGTGGGCAATTGCGTCACTATCAGGCGCATGGGTTTTCCTGGTTGATGCATTTGCGCGAGATCGGCTGTGGTGCCTGCTTGGCGGATGACATGGGATTGGGTAAAACGGTACAGCTGCTTGCATATCTACTCAAGCTCAAGGAGGAAAAAGCGGCACAAGGCGTGCATTTGTTAGTGTGTCCTACTTCGCTTCTGGCCAATTGGCGCGCCGAGTTGGAGCGATTCACACCCGGTTTACGGGTATATGTGCATCATGGCGCACTGCGCGATTTGGATGCGGCTTTAGCGGCCGGCAAGGTCGATGTGGTCATGACGACGTACGCGACCTTGGTGCGCGATCTTGACTCATTTTTGACTCGGCTGTTTGACGTGATCGCAATCGACGAGGCACAGAACATCAAAAATGCGGGTACCAAGCAGGCGCAGGCCTTGCGAATGCTTAAAGGGCGGCACAAAGTTGCGTTGACAGGTACGCCAGTGGAAAATCGGCTGGAAGAACTGTGGGCCTTGATGGATTTTTTAAATCCAGGTTACCTAGGAACTTTGGCTTGGTTCCGCCGAACGTTTGCCGATCTCGCTTCCGGTGACAAGGACAGCGCGTCCGATATCGCACGCCTGCAGGCTTTGTTGCGCCCTGTTTTGTTGCGGCGGCGAAAGACCGATCCAGATATTCAAACCGAATTGCCCGAGAAATGGGAAGTCGACGAACGTGCGTACTTGACGGCCGAGCAAGCGGCTATGTATCAAGCGTTTGTCGATCAGCTATTCACCGGGATCGGCGCGGGGGCTAAGGCCATGTCGCGACGCGGTATGATCCTTTCGACATTGGTGCGGTTGAAGCAGGTATGTGATCATCCCTGTCTCATCTCCGGTGGTGCACCTTCGCTGCGGCGTAGCGGAAAACTGCGACAGCTTATGGATCTGTTGCGGATTGTCGTCGAGGATGGCGAATGTGCCTTGGTCTTTACGCAGTTTCGCGATATGGGCGAGATTTTGTGCGACACGATGGAAGCGGAGTTTGGCGTGCGCCCGCAGTTTTTGCATGGGGGGTTAACTGCCCGCAGCCGTGGCGAAATCGTCGAATCGTTTCAAAATGGGCGCGATCCGTCGCCGATTTTGGTTCTATCGTTGCGCGCCGGCGGCGTTGGTCTCAATTTGACGCGGGCCAATCACGTATTTCACTACGATCGCTGGTGGAATCCTGCAGTTGAGGATCAGGCTACTGACAGGGCATATCGGATCGGCCAAACCAAAGACGTTCAGGTACACAAAATGATCTGTGCAGGCACGTTGGAAGAGCGGATCGATCAGATGATTTTGAGTAAACGCGAGCTGTCAGAAGCAATTGTCTCGTCATCGCAGGAGTGGGTGACCGAACTGGACGACGATTCGTTGCGCGAGTTGTTTGAGCTGACACCGCAGACCGTCTTTGAGGAGGACGATGTGTGAAAAAAAGCGTGTTGGAGCCGTTTTGGCGCCCAGTGTGGAATGCGGTGGACAAGGCGCGCGTGCGCAAGGCAAGGCAGGAGGCTAAATCCGGTGCTGTCGTCCACGTCGAGTTGGTGCGCGGCGAAATTTGGGCTCAGGTGCGCGCCAGTGGCCCACGGCGCAGTTGCCAAGTGGCACTGCCGCTTTTGGCTCATTATGAGGAACATATTGAGGCTGTTGCGAAATGGCTGGCCATGCGGCC
Source organism: Alicyclobacillus hesperidum subsp. aegles (assembly GCF_027923525.1). Classification (NCBI taxonomy): domain Bacteria; kingdom Bacillati; phylum Bacillota; class Bacilli; order Caryophanales; family Alicyclobacillaceae; genus Alicyclobacillus; species Alicyclobacillus hesperidum. The sequence continues at coordinate 87,874 of NZ_BSBJ01000001.1, forward strand.
TGACTGGATGGCTGCCCACTTTGCCGGGGAGTGGGATCCGGAATATGAGGCGTTTCTCAAGTCGAATCGACTTGATGTGCTGCCTGATGATTCCGTTGTGGATAAGTTGCGGTGGGGTGCCAAGTGCACATGTGATGATTCCGATCCGCTGTGTGTACATGTCCTGACAGCTTTGCTTCATCTCATTTGGGAGGCAGACGAGCATCCCTTACGGGTATTTCGATTTGTTGGGTTGGACGAAGAGCCGTTGCTCGACGCCGCTCATGGCTGGACGGCCCATTGGGTTCGGAGTACGAAAGCAGATTCGCGCGAGGCGGGGGCTACGAATCAAACTACGGATCAAATTGAACAAGTGACGGACGCGGTGAGTGCGTGGAATGTTGCCATTTGGTTGAAGGGAGCCGGCACAAATCCGGTGGGGCGACTCGTGCCGCATTTTCGAACTGGTGACAGGATGGAGTAGGTAGGTCGTCGACATGTGGCAGTTACTGTGCCTGCGCCTGATTGGAAGGCATCGACTGTTCGGTTGTGTCTTCAGCATTCGCCCATATTTCCTTGGGCGATTCAGGCGCATGTTGTACCTCGTCACTTTGCGTCTGTTCGCTGTTTGTGGTGACGACTTGGCGCGACAACAACCCTATTAGAAATGCGAATAAAACGAATGTCATGACGAAACCGATCCCCATGTTCAGCCAACCTCCTTGGCCGCCGTTTCAGGCGGACATCTCAAACGATTAGACGATCATAAAGACATTTTTGTTGCAAACTGATATTCCTTCATTTGGAGCGAACGTGTGTTTGTATATCTTGTTGCCTTTGCATATAATCTAACCAGAACATATGTTCTGGTGGTGAGGCCGTGAAATTTACGCTCTACGGTGAAGGACAAGGGCTTTCGGTCGATTTGGATAGGCCGTTTGTGACGGTTACCCAAAATCGTGTTGCGGATGTATCGATTTCAGCTAAAAAAGCAGGCGTGCAAATCGGATGTTCTGTGGCGCAGGCGAAGGCACTGATACCAGGCGTACATGTGGTTGGGTCAGTCGGCGAATCACGAGCGCTGACATCCGTTTACCAAGTGCTTTGGGACGCTTCGCCATTTGTCAGAACACTCCCTCAGCAATTCGCATTTTTTGTCCAATTGCCGTCCGGGCATCCACCGCTTACCGAAGTTCGCTCCATCTGCCGCCGGTTTGACGACGTGTTGAGCTGTGAGCAGCGAGTGCGAGTTGGCTTGGCAGAGCATCCGTTTGCCGCAGAGGCTTTGGTGTGCTGGAGCCGAATTGAACGTGTACCCAACGCTTTGTACTACCGAGTTGGTCGTCAACAGCTTTTGATTTCACCAGCGATTGCACGCATGTTAGAGGGCAGTGAGCCTATCTTCGACTGGACGCGCGGTTTGCCGATTGCCGTTGTCTCGGCAATTCCAGAGCCCTGCCGCAACGAACTTATCCATCTTGGTGTGCATCGTTTGCAAGATCTGGATGAGATTACGGATGAAATGCTCGTTTCTCGCTTTGGCACAGAGGCATTATCTTGGCGGCGGATCGGCAAAAGGATCCGTTATGGCCTGATTGTTGCCGATGCACCACCTGGTGAGCACTTGGCGATATGGCGTTCTCCACTTGGCGAACCGATGCCCGAAAGCGGATGGGACAGCGTTTTAGAATTGCTTGCTGCACAGCTTTGTCAAAGGGTCGTTCGTTCTGATTCAGGCATCAGGCGGATTGCGCTTCGGTGGCAGACGAATGCAGGGAGTGGGGAGTGGATTAAAACGTTCAAACGACCTGTATATCAGGCGCATACCGTCGTGGTCCAGTTACAGGGCTGGCGTGATCATGCCTTAGGGTGTTGGCTTGAGGAGATGGAACTCGAAGCCGTCGATGTACAGTTGTTGCCTACGGTACAGTCAGGATTTTTGCTGTTTGGTGAGGGAGACGAACCTGTGCGCGTCGTTGCAAAAACCAAGTTGCAATCCGTGCGAGAGCAATTGGTCCACAAATTCCCGAAAATTCAAATTGGCTTGGTTCCAGACTTTCGCGAGCTTCGTTTGGCTGCTGTATTGCGGGGAATGCCTGGGTGAGTCGAATTGTCCGCAGACCCATCGCAGTCTCTCGCTGGTGCGACGGGGAGCCACTTGCGTTTCAGGATCAAGAAGCTGTGCGCGTGATTGTCGACGTGATCGATCGATGGTTTGAGATGGGGTGTTGGTGGCTGGGTGAGGGTGAGCGAAAAATGATGCGCGTTTGGACGGAGGATGGAGGCTTAATGGATTTAGAAGAAGATGCGGGACAGTGGTTCATCTACAAAGTGTGGGATTAAAGAAGGTAGGTACCTGTGGTGTTTATTCATCTGCACTGCCATTCGCCGTATTCATTTCTAAGTGGCGCCTCTTCAATTGAATCACTTGTGGCACAGGCTGCACTGTACCGCATGCCAGCTCTCGCGCTCACAGATCACAATACTATCGCCGGTTTGCCGGAGTTTCATAGGTGGGCGGGTATTTATGGCATCAAACCGATCTCTGGAGCCGAGTTGACCATGGAAGATGGATCACATCTCACCGTTCTTGTGGAAACTAGGCAAGGTTTTCGCCATTTATGTGAATTGCTTACCATCATGCATGCTCAAGAAGGCGGTCGTACGCAACCGCGGTTGGCAGAGGCGGATTTGTTTCGATTATCCGAAGGGTTGATTGTGCTATCCGGTTGCCGCCATGGACAATTACAACAAGCCTTGTCCAAACAGGAATATGCGCGGGCGCGCCATTGGGTCGAGCGCTATCGCGAGATATTCAGAGATCGGTTGTATTTGGAGCTTGTTGCTGACGGCTATCCCGGTTATGCATCGCGCATGCGGCTACTTTCCGAGTTATCGAGGTGTACAGGAGTGCCGTTGGTGGCTACAAGTGATGTTCATGCTGCTAATAAACAATTATTCCCTGTTTACGATGTGCTGTGTTGCATGGCACTCGGCTGTGATGTTTATACACCGCATCCAGGGCGCCCCCTCAACCGAATGGGATGGTTGCATGACGTCGACGAAGCCATCTTGCGATTTGCCGAGTTTCCAGAGGCGATTGCACGGACGATAGAAATTGCGGATCGCTGCACGGCTGTTTTTCCCATAGACAAAACGCTTTTTCCAACATATAGAACGGAAGATGGGCGTGGCGGGTATCCATTCTTAGAACAACTCGTATTTGCGGGGGCGAGAGAACGTTATGGATGTCTCGATGGTGCCACGACGGCGCGATTGCAGCATGAGTTAGAGATCATTCGCGAACTGGGTTATGTCGATTACTTTCTTGTTGTCTGGGATATTGTTCGCTTCGCGAGAAGCCGTGGGATTCGCTGTGCTGGACGCGGTTCCGCGGCCGACTCTGCCGTCGCGTATTGCTTGTATATTACAGATGTTGACGCGGTGGGCAGGGGGTTGTTGTTCGAACGATTTATGTCGCTTGAGCGGGCGGAGCGCCCAGATATCGATATCGACTTTGCCAGCGATCGGCGCGATGAGGTAATCGACTATGTATACCACAAGTATGGGCGGGAGCGAGTGGCTCGCGTTGCAACGTATCAGACGTTTCGTGGGAGGTCGGCAGTGCGGGAAATTGGGGCTGCACTCGCGTTGCCAGAGGATCTGCTTGACGCATTGGCCAAGCGCGTTCCTTGGTCGACACATGCCGATCAATTAGAAGACGCATTGGGGCGCGTCCCGGAGCTACGGATGTTTCAAGAATATCGTGAGAGGCTCTCCTGGTTGTTTGCGATTGCCCGTCACATTGCCGGATTTCCTCGCCATTTTGGCATGCACAGTGGTGGAATTGCCATCAGTAGCAGTCCTTTATTCGAAGTAACGAGTTTACAACCCTCGGCTTCAGGCCATTGGATTACACCATACGATAAGCGGATGTTGGAAGATGTAGGTCTTGTGAAACTGGATTTGCTATCGCTGCGCACCATGTCCGCTATAGAAGGGGCCATTCGCGAGAGTTCTAAATTCGGGCGGATCGATTATGACGCCATTCCACTCGAAGATGAAGCCACCTTTTCAATGATTCAACGCGGGGATACCATTGGTGTGTTCCAACTCGAAAGTCCGGCACAGCGCGCGCTACAGGCCCGCTTAGGTGCAACGGGGCTCGAGGACATCGTGGCGAGCGTCGCGTTGATTCGTCCCGGCCCCATTCTCGGCAATATGGTCGATCCGTTCATTGCACGACGCCAGGGACGTGAACCCGTGACTTATCTTCATCCAAAACTGGAGCCCATTTTGGGCAAGACGTACGGCGTCGTGCTGTTTCAAGAGCAGGTGATTGAGATTGCCACCGCAATTGCCGGATTTACGCCAGGGGAAGCAGATGAGTTACGGCGTGTTATGAGTCATGCGCGCAATTATACTGAGATGAAAAAAATCGGCGAATTGTTTATGGAAAAGGCGCTGCAAAATGGTATTGCGGAATCGGTGGCCGCCACGATTTTCTCTTACATCCAAAGTTACGCTAGTTATGGTTTTTGTGAAGCGCATGCGGCTGCATTTGCGACCACTGCGTACAAGACAGCGTATCTTGTCCAGCATTATCCGGCACTGTTTTATGCATCCATCTTAAACCAATTGCCCATGGGGTATTATCCAGTGCACGTCATCTGTGCTGAAGCGAAGCGGCGTGGTATCCGCATTTTGCCCATCGACATCAATGAAAGTACGTGGGATTGCACGGTGCCCTCAGAGTCCGAAATTCGGCTCGGGATGCGCTTAATCTCAAGATTTCCTGAAACAGTGGCAACCGCTGTCAACGAGGAGCGAACCCGCGGGGGACCTTTTCGATCCGCCGTCGATTTGATTCTCCGTGTGCCGCAGGCGGATCGATTGCATATTGAACATCTGGTGCGCGTCGGTGCGTTGGATCGCGTCGAGGAGGCGGATCGAAACGAATTGATTTGGCAGCTGCCACAATGGTTTGCTCAACGTCAGTCGGGATCGCTACCCTTGATCCATTCGTCCGCGCATCCAGCGAAACAGCCACGTACGGCTATGCGGCCAGCTTCGCTCGCGCAACGCCTTGCCGATGAATACGCACTTGTCGGCGTTGGCATGAGCGGGCATTGGCTCGATTTATATCGCTGTGATTTGCAGCAGCTTCATTACAACACCATAGCAGAAGCACTTTCCATGCCAGATGGTGAGCGTGTGACAGTCGCTGGTTTGGCGATCCGCCCTCATCGCCCGCCGACCAAAAGCGGGCGCACGGTTGTCTTTTTTACGTTGGAAGACGAAACCGGTATGTTGGATGCGACAATGTTTGAATCTGTCTATCGTACGGAGGGTGCGGTAGTATTCACGCCATATGGGCGGTTGCTTGGCGCTTCAGGTGTTATGCAACGGCGAGGGGGAGCACGAGGACAACTTTTAGTTGACCACATCTGGGGACTCTCGTAATGGAGTCAAGGGCCAGGTCCTGCGAGAGTCCATTTGGCGTAATATTCACTACATGATAGTGGATTTCTTATTTTGTATGTATATCCTATCGAAAACAGGTGTTGGCCTTTTTCAGGGGAATTCATCATCCATCCGTTTTGGATGGAGGGATTGTCCATGAATGAATTTCTACAGCCCGCATATTGCGAACTTAGTGAAGGATGTCGCTCAGAAACTTGGCATACTCGACGTATCCCGACAAAACGACATTGGTTGGCACTAGGTTTGACTTTCATCAGCCTCGGCTTAAGTGGCTGTGGCATCCTACCGTTCGGAAACAACCAAATCTTACAAGAAACGCTTCCGAAGCCTGCATACGCTCGCAACGGAATGGAACTACTGTGGGGGCCGGACATCAAGCAGAAAGCTCTGCAGATGATTCGGGCCAGTCGACGTGAGGTTCATCTCGACATCTACGAGTTATCAGATCCAGATATTCTACAAGCTCTCGCAGATGCGCATCGCCGAGGTGTAGACGTCCGTGCTGTCGTCGACAGCACCGAATCGCATTCAACCACTATAGCCGTACCCACGCTTCAAAAGGCCGGCATTCCGGTCGAGCAGATCCAGATCAAGCAGGGGATTGATCACGTCAAAATGTTAATTGCGGATCAAGATGTGCTGATCGGTGGTATGAACTACGGAAAGGACAGTTGGAATAACAATGACGCATCCGTATACCTTCCAGGCCAGAGTCAAAAATTTGAGGAGCTTTTCGCGTGGGACTTCGCACGTGCAGGCGGTCAGGTCGTAGAGACGCCGAGTTTTCCACAGCCCCTACTCGTCGATAGCCGTATCGGCGAGGCGGTGGTCGATGCTATTGGGCAAGCGCATAGCGAAATTGATCTCGAAGCATTCGATTTATCGGATACCGACGTTATTTCCGCTTTACATAGTGCCCTTGCGCGCGGAGTACAGGTGTCGGTGCTTGTCGATCCTTCCCAAACTTATAACCGCAAAGCCGTATCGGAGTTGCAGAGCGCCGGCGCTTTGATACGATATTACCGTCCCTACCAGGGAGAATTGATGCACGCGAAGATCCTCGACATCGACAGTGGGCGAATTTTTATGATTGGGAGTGCCAACTTTAGTCATCAGGCTTACACGTACAACCATGAAGCAGATCTTTGGTTGACGAACGTGCCAACGTTTTCACACGCGCTTACAGAGGATCTGCATGTCCAGCTTGCTCGAGGAACTGACTATCCGATGGCAGAGAAGGAGAGACAATGGGACGAGTCATGACCTTATGGGGGTACATTGAGCAAATTGACACGAAGGTCATGGTGTGGATCGAAGCCAAATGGGGCCGTTCTCATGCGTTTGACTCCACGATGATGGCAAGTGCCAAATACACACCGTTAATTATTCTTATGATTCTTGTCGTTGCTTCCACGGGTTTCGCTTTTCCTGGTCTGCGAATCACCGCTGTATTGAGTGTCGCTAGTGCGATTGTAGCTGCCGTCACGGTGCGAGCCTTGCATGAGCCAGTGAGTCGACTTGTTAGTCGCCCACGACCTTTCGACAAGGAACCATGGCAGCCATTGTTATGGCATGAACCGGGTGATTCGTTTCCTAGCAATCATGCGGCCGGAGGTTTCGCACTTGCCATTGGCGCGTATCACCTTGGTCCCTATTTTCCACTATTGCTCGGTTTGGCAATTTGGTTGGCTTTCGCCCGAGTTTATTGCGGATTGCACCATATCAGTGATGTTGTCGTCGGGGCAGTTGGTGGATCCACGGCAGGAATCGCATGTGCATATCTGCAATGCGCATTATTTCACTTACCGTAACTCCAAGCCACCAGTAACTCCAAGCCACCTCAACGAGTATCACATTTACGCCGAGAGTTCGTCTGAAACAGCACAATCATCGGTTGTTGATATCGAAGCAGAGGAGGCCTGTCGAGAACCCATCCGCAATTCGCATAAAAGGGAATAATTTGGTCTGTGATTCGTCAACCTACTTTTGACATATCAAAAGTTGGAGGAAGACGATGCAGGTATTTTATCGAACCATACTTATGACGGCGGCTACATTAGGGCTTATGGGTTGGCTAAATGTCATGTCAGCGAGTCCCATTCACGTCACCTTGCGCGATGGACAAATCGTACCGAATGAAATTGATGTCGATAAGGGAACCACCGTACAAATTACGGTTCGGAATGAAGGAACACAGGTTCACAATTTTGTCATACCTGATTTCTACATCTTCACACAGAACCTCAATCCTGGTGAATCTGTCGACGTATCATTTGTTCCCGACAAAACAGGACATTTCCGATATTACTCAGATCGTCAAGGCATACCGGAACCAGGCATGCAAGGCACGATGACTGTCGATGGAGAACCGTGACGAGGCAACTGTACCGCTGTTACAATAGGGTGAGGGAGGGGACGAAAGCATGGAGATGAAGGTCACAAGCAAGTGGCTTGGGCAACGCCACTTTCAAGCTGATGGGCCATCCGGCAACACCATTTATATGGACGCTCGCAAGGAAGAAGGCGGTACGGGCCAGGGCAATCGACCCATGGAACTATTGTTGATGGGATTGGTGGGGTGCACAGGTATCGATATTGCAATGATTTTAGAGCGGATGCGCGTCCCCCTCGAAGGGCTGGAAATTGAGGCTGTGGGCGAACGGCGCGAAGAATATCCTCAGGCCTTTACGCGCATTCATCTAACATATCGCATGACAGGAGAAGTGCCTGCAGCTAAGGCTTGGCGAGCCATTCGCCTCAGTGAAGAGAAGTACTGCTCCGCGATTGCATCCGTACGCGCTGAAGTGATTCCCCATCTCGTGTTGAACGATTCAGATATTCCACCTCTTGATGTGATTGGACAGGCGGACGGCCAGCCAGATTAACCTGGCGGCCATCCCAATTGTCGTCCGCCCAGAACATGGTAATGTAGGTGCGGTACAGTTTGTTGACCGTGACGGCCGACATTCGTTACAACGCGGTATCCTGCTTCTGCAATCCCTGCGTCGGCAGCGATTTGAGGAATGACGGCATGTAGATGACCAAGGATTTCCGTATCCGAGTCCGTCACAGATTGTGCGGACGAAATATGGCGCTTAGGGATAATTAAAATATGTATCGGCGCCTGTGGACGAATGTCCTGAAATGCGTAGACGAAATCGTCCTCATACACTTTTTGGGATGGAATTTCCCCGGCGACAATCTGGCAAAACAAGCACTTCTCCAAAATGGCCACCCCCTTTCATCATCGTCACATATGAATTATACATCGAATCTTTCGTCATCACGATCATGCGATGGTATAATGATGAAAATCTGCGTTGGAAGAGGGATGTTGCGTGCCTATTGTTGGCTACTACAACGGCGAGTTTGTGACACCGGACAGCGGGATCGTACCATTGGACGAACGTGGACATCAGTTTGGCGATGGCGTGTATGAAGTCATTCGCTGCTATAACGGTCGTCCGTTCTTGCTTGATTGGCATCTGGATCGCCTCTGGATGAGCCTGCAAGCCATTCGCATTGTCCCTCCGTTTACAAAAAACGAATGCGCGTCATTGATTGAAAGACTTATCGCCGAGAGCAGGGAGCCAGAGTCCTCCATTTACCTTCAGGTTACGCGCGGTTCGGCTGTTCGCAACCACCTGTTTCCGGAACCGACAGTCAAGGCTAACGTGAGTGCCACGGTACGACCGGTTACACCGCAAACATCCAAGGCACCGGGAACCCTCCTGATGATGGCCGATGAACGGTGGGCGAACGCTTGGATCAAGACCATTAACTTGTTGCCCAATATCTTGGCGAAGCAGACGGCACACGATATGGGTGCAGATGAAGCTTTGCTGGTACGCGACGGAGCCATGATCGAGTCGGCAAGTTCTAACCTTTGGTTTGTTCGTGACAACCAGCTGATAACGGCACCTGCAGATCGCTACATCTTGAATGGTATCACCCGCCGTTTTGTGATGCAGCTTGCCAACCAGTTGGGAATTGCTGTGCACGAGAGCAAATTGCCTGTCGAAGAATTGTCTGCGGTCGACGCTATATTTATTACTGGTACGCTGACCGAAGTGTTTCCGATTCAGCGCGTGGTCACGCACCCTAACTTGCCTTATGCGTCATTACCGGCAGTCAAGGGATCAGAGCCGCTTGCTGCTGATATGTGTCAAGTGGCGTGGGAGGCACGTGATCTTTCGCTCGTCGGGCGTTTGCAATCTGCTTTTGCCGATGCCATTGCGACATTTTCAAAATGAGATGTGTGACGGACTGGGAGACGAGTTGTTTGGAACGAAAGACTATTTCACTGCCAAGATTGGGTAGGTTAACCCCGACACTCGAATCGACAATGTTGAAAATCACAGAAGAGGTCGGGGAGCTTGCCCAGGCCATCGGTAAGTTTCGGGGCCTGTCAGGTGAGCAGGATATTAAGCCGAACGAAGAAGTCGTACGAGCCATAGTCAGCGAACTGCTGGATGTTGCACAGACGGCAACTTCCATGATGTTCGTGATCGAGGACTTATACGGAATTGACATGGAAGCTGAGATGGAAAAACACATCGAGAAGCTGAAGCAGAAAGGCTATTTGTAGGTAAAGGCCGCTCGGCGGCTTTCAAGCGGCCTTTGGTGCTCAGATCCGGTCTAGTAAAAAATCAATTTCTTCTTTGTATTTTCCGTTTGGGGTCTCCAGAATTTGCGGGATGCCGCGCAGTTGTGGGTGGTGGACAATGCGCTTAATGGCTTCTGCGCCTAGTGTTCCTTCACCCACATTGGCATGCCGGTCCTTACGGGAACCAAATGGATTCTTCGAGTCGTTAATGTGGACCACTTTTAAACGGTCGAGTCCGATCACGCGGTCAAATGCCTCAAGAAAGCCGTCGAAGTCATTCACCACATCATAACCGTAGGAATAGTTGTGACAGGTATCGATACAGACGGCGAGTTTGTCCTGGTGTTGAACGCGATCGATGATGGAAGCAATCTCCTCGAGGCTGTTCCCGACTTTCGATCCGTCGCCCGCCATCGTTTCAAGGCAGATCCACAGTTTTTCATTCCCCGTGAGAATTTCATTAAGAGCGTCGGCAATCTGTTGAATCGCAAAATCTTTTCCTTCTCCCACATGTGAACCGGGGTGCATGACGATGTAGCGCAGGCTCAGATATTCAACGCGTTGGATTTCCTCGCGCAGTACGTCGATGCCGTAGCTTCGTGTTTCAGCTTTTGGACTTGCGAGATTTACCAAATACGACAGGTGTACGACCGGATCGACAATACCATGTTGTTGCATCAGCAGAACGGCTTCATCGCGATGAAACTGTTCGATTGGACGGGCTTTTCCACCGCGGTTGCTACGCGTGTAAATCATAAATGTATTCGCCCCGTACGAAATGGTCTCCTCGACCGCAGCCAGTAATCCTGTTTTTGCGATGGATACGTTCGCACCGAGCAGGATATCGTCGTAGTTCATCTGATCCTGTGTCCCTCCGCATTGTGCCTGTGTCGCATCCATCGTAACACAGGCGATCGCTCATCTCCATGCGAGGTGCCTCACATCATTCCACTGGGTTTGACTCATACTACAACTCCGCAGGCAGCGTGTTGCTGTCGTTAACAAATTCGCGTAGACCACAACTCGTGCCAAGTCCGTGTCGCGGGCGTCCGGAAGACGCAGATGTGCCGCAGCAAGGGGGATTGCCATGCATCGCCAGCCGTTTACACTGCCGACCATGGCTTGGTGGCTGCTCGTCGTCAGCGGCTTCTTTCATTTGTCCATCGGCTTGTCCAACACTTTCGTCAACATCTTTCTCTTTAAGGTCGACCACTCGTTTTCCGCCATTGCATGGTATAACTTATTGGTTTTCATATCTTTGCCATTTACATTTGTGCTCGCTGCATGGATGTCGCGCAAGACCTCGACGGCGATGGCATTGCGGATCGGTATCATTCTACATGCCGTCTTTTACGCCGTTACCTTGATGGTTGGTGAGCAAGCCGCGCATGTGCCCGAATTGCTTGGTCTTTTGACAGGTGTCGCGGAGGGTTTCTACTGGCTCGCCTTTGACGTTTTGAGTATTGAGTATACCGATAAAAAGGGGCACGAACCGTTTTTTGGGATTTTCGGCGTGCTGACGTCGGTTGCCAACGTCGTTGCGCCGCCTGTTGCCGGCCTTTTAATCAGCCGTGAGGACGCATTTTTTGGCGGTCTTACGGGATATCACGTGGTGTTTGGCATTTCGTTCGTCTTATTCATCGCGGCAACTTTGCTAAGCTTCCGCCTACATAGCCAGGCCCTTCCAAACCTGCGATTGTTGTCAGGTTTTCGCGCTTTACAACGGCGGCCTTGGCGCAGAATTTTAATTGCCTCGTCGCTGTATGGTATCCGTGAAGGCGTGTTTATGTTCTTGATTGGACTGCTTGTCTATGTTGCGACAGGCAGTGAAATGAAGTTAGGTGAGTTTTTGCTGTTACAGGGGGCTTTATCGTTTGCCGCATTTTTCTTTGCTGGTCGCTTCTCGGGGCGTTTTCGTTGGCGATTGCTTGTTTCCGGTGCCATTGGTATGGCTTGTGCCGCTTGTCTGTTTTTATTGCCGATCCGCCCTTGGACCATCATTTTGTACGGTTGCGTCACTTCGGCAACGTTGCCGTTTTTCCTCGTGCCGCTGCAGGGATACGTTTATGATGCGATGGATGATATCGCGGGACACGATGTGCCAAGCACGACGCACATCGTTGTACGCGAGTGGTTTGAAAATGCCGGACGGATCGTTGGGACCATTTTGTTTATTGCCATTTGCCGCCATTCATCACCACAGGCTGTTCGAGGGTTAAGCATCTTATCGTTTGGTCTTGGCTTGGTTCAATTGGCGACGGTGGCCCTGGTCTGGCAGGTAGAACGACGCGTGTTCCGGCGGCGTTCTGGCACGTTTGCGGCCTCGCTTGGCGAAGATGAACAGAGTGAATCGCTGGCGAAACGACGGGCGCGGCCGACTTCCTAGTTGCTTATAGGCATAGACGTCCGCTGTTTTCGTCATGCAAGACGTTCCAGTGGGGTATAATACGGAAGATGAGCGGGCGATGGGAGTGATTGTGTGGAGTCGTTTCAAACGCTATCCGCTGGGCGTTGCCACGTACACATACTGCCTCATGCCGGATTTCGTACCAAAGAAGTAAGCATACGTCTACATGTTCGCATGGATAGACAGCACGTGACCCCTTATGCTTTATTGCCACATATGTGGATGAATGGCACCGATAAGTTGCCTTCGACCCGCAGCTTGACGACTGCATGCGATAATCTTTACGGAGCCAGCGTACGAACCTCGCTAGGCAAACGTGGAGGTTATCATATCCTTGAGGTTAGTGCAAGTATTCCGGACGTTTCGTTTGTCGCGGAAGACTCGTTGGTCGAACGAGCGCTCGACCTGCTTTGCGATGTGCTCTTTGATCACACTGAGGGACATGGCTGCTTTGATGATGCTCTCGTACGTCGGGAACTCGACTTGCACCGTCGGCGAATCGAGGCGGCGCGCGATGAAAAAATGAGCTTCGCCTTGCAACGATGCTTTGCCATCGCCTGTGAAGGTACACCGGCGGCATTGCCGCGCCTCGGCTTTGTGGAGGATTTACCAAAACTAAACGCCAGTCAATTGTTCAGAGCCTATGAAGAACTCTTACAAAATGCCGAAGCGCATGCTTATATTGTGGGTCCGTTCGACGACCTTCAGTCGGTTGGAGCGGCACTGTTACAACGGTTGACCGAAAAGATGATAGGTGGATCGGCAGTTCCTGTCGAACGGGAAGTGCTTCCACGACCGGAGAGCCGTTCTGTTCGCGAGGTCACCGAGTATGATGACATCCATCAAAGTCAACTCGATCTCGCATATATAACCGGTGTTGGCTACGCAGACCCAGAGTATCCAGCGCTATTGATGATGAATGGTGTGTTCGGCGGTTTTGCACACTCCAAACTGTTCATTCATGTTCGCGAGCGTCATTCTTTAGCCTACACTGTCTGGTCGCACGTAGATCAGGCAACAGGAATGCTCGCCGTGATGACAGGCATTAGCCCAGAAAAGCGTGAACAGGCGTTGACCATCATCGAACAACAGCTGAACGATCTGCGCGACGGGAAAATTGCCGACGAGGAGTTGGAATACACATACCGAAGTCTGCGCAATCAATATACCGTCTTGTTGGATCAACCAGCGGCACTTGCGAATTGGCATCATCAGGGGATTATGTGTGGACGCCAGCGTGACATCGATGAGCTTTTGACCGATCTCGAACGCGTCACACGCGATGATATTACAAAAGTAGCACAGGCTATTGAAATGAGTACGTTGTACTTCCTCACGCGAAAGGATGAGGCATGATGAGCAAGCAGGCCGATCTCCTTAAGCTTACGGTTACAGAACACAAGCTCGCCAACGGCCTTGAGGTCTGCCTCATGCCAAAGCCAAACTTTCACCAGACGTTTGCCATGTTTGCGACCAAATACGGCTCCATAGACAATGAGTTTGTCATAGATGGCAAAAGGCGCCGGGTGCCGGACGGTATCGCTCATTTTCTGGAACACAAGATGTTTGAGGACGAGCATGTCGACGTCTTTGCCCAGTTCGCCGCGCATGGCGCCTCCGTCAATGCGTTTACGACGTTTGATGAGACGGCGTATTACTTCTCCTGTACCTCCGACGTCAAGGACAATCTGAACATCCTGCTTGATTTTGTTCAGCGAATTTATCTAACGGACGAGAACGTCGAAAAAGAAAAAGGCATTATCGCGCAGGAAATCCGTATGGGGGATGATAACCCGGATCGGCGTGCGTTTATGGAATTATTGGCCGCCATGTATCAGAAACATCCCGTCAGGATTGACATCGCAGGCAGCGTAGAGTCGATTTATGAAATTACAAAGTCTGATTTGCTCGATTGCTATAGCACGTTTTATCATCCGTCGAACATGGTTCTCGTCGTTGTCGGTGGCTTCGATGCGAAGGAAATGCTGGAGTGGATCGAGCAGAATCAATCGCGGAAGACGTTTGGTAAGGCACCAGTCATCGAACGGGTTTATCCATCGGAGCCGGAAAAGCCAGGGTCGCCTCGACAAGAAGTTCATCTAAGCGTCACGCAGCCCCGTTGCCTGATCGGCTGGAAAGAGCCACATGGGACTTCCAACGGGCGAGATTTGCTGCATCAAGAGATGTTGACGGGTGTGTTGCTCGATGTTTTATTTGGGAAGACGAGTTCCATTTACACAGAGCTACTGGATGCAGGGCTCATCGACAAAGGGTTTTCGTGGGAATATGAACTGACCGAGCATTACGGCTATACGGTGGTGGGAGGGAATTCACCCGATCCGTATGCTTTGGCGGATCGGATCGCTCGCTACGTGGCTGATACCCGCAACAGGGGCATCGACGCGGATGCTTTTGAACGCGCACGCAAAAAGGCGATTGGTCGATTTATTATGAGTCTTGATCAAAACGCGTACTTGGCAAAGACGTACCTCACCTATCGCCTGCGCGGCGCTTCATTTTTAGATACGGTAGACGCATTGACGAGTTTGTCCTTAGCCGACGCCAACCGGCGGCTCGACGAACATTTGCGTGAGGAAAGTCGCGTCGTAAGCCTCATTCTCCCCAACCAGGCGGCGGGTTAAGTCGCCTGGTTGGAGGTGCCGTAGGAGGTCGGAGGAACGGACATCGTGTGGATCATCATCGGGATCGTTTGTTTTATTTTGTTCATAGCATGTGTGTTCTATATACTCTATCGGCGAACGACGTCCTCATGGCCAAAACCAGAAAGACGTCCGGCAGGAAGGCGTCCACAGCCAGAGCATTGGGGAGCAGAAGGGCTGTACGTAACTTGGATTGGCCATTCCACGGTGTTGATGCAAATTGACGGCATCCGCATTTTGACCGATCCGGTGTTTTCCCGACGAGTTGGCGTGCGTATCCTCGGGCTGACCTTCGGTCCGAAACGCCATGTCGATCCGGCTCTTGAGCCGAGCGCCTGTACACCTGTTGACGTGGTGCTACTCTCCCATGCGCATATGGATCATTTGGATCACCCGAGTTTGCGGAAAGTTATATCGCCGAAGACGGTCGTTGTTACGGCCGAGGGGACTGGGTGGTTGGTTCGTCGCCACCATCCGTTGCGCATTCACGAATTGGCTCCATCGGAGTCGGTGACGCTCGAGTGTGGCCTTGAGATCACAGCGCAAGCGGTGAGACACTGGGGAAGTCGTTATCCTTGGAATCAGCACATGGGATATCAAGGCTACGTGATTCGGCGCCATGCGTGGTCGGTATTTTTTGCTGGCGATACGGCGCGCACCGACTTCACGAGTGTTCGCAAGTTCGAACCGCAATTGGCGCTCATTCCAATCGGCGCATATGCGCCGTATCCGTTTGAAAATGCTCATTGTACACCGGAGCAAGCGTGGGACATGTTCGTCGAGACGCAAGCGCAACGGTTGCTGCCGATTCACCATGACACGTTTGTCCTATCGCAGGAGCCGGTGGACGAGCCCATGCGGCGGCTGTTGGCCATCGCATCTTCGCGCGAACAGGTATGGGATGGCCCGCATGGGACGACCTATTATGCACGACGGCCTATCGATATTCAAGAAAATCAAACAATCAATTGACGGGAAGTCTGTTTTCTATGAAAATTCGGTTGAACCGTGCGTAGGACTCAACCAATCACGTCGATGGCTGGAATAGGAATTTGTTTTGCTAAAGGAGAACATTGATCATGGATGGACAAACATATCGCGGGTGGCCAGGGTTACTGGCACAGTATCGGTCGTTTCTACCGGTGACTGAGTCGACGCCGCGTTTAACTTTGCACGAAGGCAATACACCCTTGATTTACGCCGAGGTTTTGAGCGAGCAGCTCGACTGCCATGTCTATTTGAAATTTGAAGGGGCCAACCCAACCGGATCGTTTAAAGATAGGGGAATGGTGATGGCTGTAGCAAAGGCAAAAGAAGCCGGTAAGCAGACGGTGATCTGCGCTAGCACAGGCAATACATCGGCTTCTGCGGCTGCCTATGCTGCTCGCGCAGGCATGCAGGCTGTCATCCTCATTCCACACGGTTATGTGGCGCTCGGCAAATTGGCGCAGGCGGTGCAGTATGGTGCGAGGATTGTGGCGATTCGCGGCAATTTTGATCGCGCTCTCGAAATCGTCCGCGAGGTGGCAGAACCGCTCGGCATGGAAATTGTGAACTCCATCAACCCCTATCGCTTGCTGGGCCAACAAACGGCTGCTTTTGAAATATGCGACGTGCTTGGACGCGCTCCAGATGCGTTGTACATTCCCGTTGGCAATGCGGGCAACATCAGCGCCTACTGGATGGGCTTTGAGGCCTATTACAACGCTGGTCACGTGCAATCGAAGCCGCGCATGTTCGGTTTTGAGGCGGAAGGTGCGGCAGCCATTGTTCGCGGCGAGCCAATTACCAGCCCTGAGACGTTCGCGACGGCCATTCGCATTGGCAATCCAGCCTCCTGGGACAAGGCGGTGCATGCGGCCGACACGTCAGGTGGCGCGATCGACTTTGTCACAGATGACGAAATCGCGAGTGCGTATCGCCTGATCGCGAGGGAAGGCGTCTTCGCTGAGCCGGCGTCGGCCGCCAGTGTCGCTGGACTGATGAAGCGGCATCGGCAAGGTGCACTCACGCCAGGAGAAACCATCGTCTGCGTGCTGACCGGAAATGGCCTTAAAGATCCCGATAGCGCAATCCGCTTGGCCGGTGACACGGCAGAAGTGGTGGATGGCGATCTCCAGTCTGTCATGGCAGCTCTCGGAGGCACACGATGAGCTCGTCATCCATGAGCCTGACGCTATCTGTGCGCGTACCCGCGACCTCGGCAAACCTCGGTCCGGGGTTTGATTGCCTTGGGCTTGCTTTACAGCTGTATAATTCGTTTACGATCGCACTTGACCGTCCCTTTGCCATCCATGTGACCGGAGAGTCTGCCGATTCGCTTCCCAAAACGGCGGACAACGTCGTGATGCGATCCTTGCGTGGCGCCCTGGCGGCTGCCGGTGTCGCGCTTGATGACCTGCCGTCATTTGCACTTCATCTCGATAATCAGATTCCCGTGTCGTCTGGCTTAGGATCAAGCGCGTCGGCCATCGTGGGTGGACTTGTACTAGCCAACGGATTACTTGCTCGGTTTGTGCCGAAGAGCGTTTTGACGCGGGAACGGCTTCTCGAGTTGGCGACGGAAATGGAAGGCCACCCAGATAACGTGGCTCCGGCGCTGTGTGGCGGTGGTGTGCTTGCGTTCCACGATCGCGCTGGGCTACGGACGACGGCGGTGCCGATTCCAGACAATCTACGTTTCGTCGCGGCGACGCCCGACTTTGCACTGAGCACTGAGATGGCAAGGCGCGTCTTGCCAGACGCGTATCGGCGTGCCGACGCGATCGAAAATGTCGCACAGTGTGCGCGGCTCATGCTTGCACTCGCCAAGCCGGATCTCGACTTGTTGCGAGGAGGCATTGTCGATACGTTTCACGAGCCGTACCGCAAACGGCTAGTACCGGGAGCCGACGAAGTCGAACGGGCGGCGGTTGCCGCGGGGGCCTATGCCGTGACACTCAGTGGCGCAGGTCCTACCTTGTTGGCTTGGTGCAAACCTGAAGTCGCAACAGCGGTTGCAGACGAGATGACTTTGGCTTGGCGGAATGTCGGAATACCGTGCCGCGCATTGGTCTTGAAACCCGTGTATGGAGAAACATTGCCGCAGTGGGGTATGGAAGAAAATGATGCAATCCCAGTGAATGAGGTGTAAGTATGGATATACGCGACGCATTGCCAAACACATTAATGGCGCATCTGGGAATGGAGGTTGTGGAGGCATCGCCGGATCGCGTTGTTATGACGATGCCTGTGGACGCACGCACGCATCAGCCGATGGGTCTATTGCACGGCGGTGCCAGTGTAGCACTGGCGGAGTCTGCTGCAAGTCTTGCTGCTGCGTTGAATCTGAACTCCCCAGACAAGGCAGCTGTCGGTATGGAAATCAATGCGAATCATATCCGTTCCGTTCGTGAAGGGACAGTCACGGCAACTGCAACACCTTTGCATCGTGGTGCCACATCGATGGTGTGGGACGTGCGGATCGTCGATGAGCGGAATCGGCTTGTCTGTATTTCTCGCTGCACGGTTGCGGTTGTGCAGAATCGTTTACGACAGGAAGACGGGAAGCCGCAGGAGTAAGTGGCAAGGACTGATTGGGAGGCTTCATTCATGGACGGGCATCTTGCTGGCATCTTACAAGAGGATCAGCGTTTGTTACAGGGAACAGCACAGTTTGCACTCGGTGGCAAGCGCGTAGTTGTAACAGGAGCGAGCCGTGGCATCGGGCGTGCCTTGGCTATCGGTCTTGCGGCTTGCGGCGCCGATGTGGCTTTGGTCGGACGAGATCGACAAGCGTTGGCGGAAGTGCAGGAGGTCATTGCGCGGTTCTCCGATGGGCGTGTGGCGTCCTATGCGTGCGATCTGCGCAACGTGGATAGCATTGGGGCCATGACAGAGGCTGTTCTTGCCGATGGGGCGGTGGATGTGCTAATCAACAACGCTGGTGTCAACATTCGCGAGTCCGCGTTTGACGTGACACCGGAGTCCTGGCAAACCATCATTGACACGGACCTACGAGGTGCATTTTTTACTGCCCAGGCGTTTGGTAAACACATGGTCGAGCGGCGCATCGGAAGTATCGTCAATATCTCCTCGGTTGGGGGACACGTGGCTTTGCGTACCGGTGTCGTATACGCTGCGGCGAAGGCCGGATTGCAGCAAATGACCAAGGTGCTCGCAATGGAATGGGGAAAGTATCAGGTGCGTGTCAATGCCGTCGGTCCTTGGTATTTTCGCACGCCGCTAACCGCCAAGTTGCTCGATCAGCCCGAATACTTGGCTGACATTTTGGCGCGCACGCCCTTAGGCAGGGTCGGAGAACTGCACGAATTGGTCGGCCCTGTCGTGTTCTTTGCATCCGATGCATCGACTTATGTCACAGGGCAGACGTTATTTGTGGACGGTGGCATGACGATTTTCGGATTTTGAACGAAGGACCAAGTTTTTTGTTCAAAAAGCGTCCCTGTCTTCGGCCTTGGGGTAAACCATGGTTTGAAGTGCAGGGTGTTTTTTTGTTTTGAAGGAATGCGGGGCACGTTCATCAAGTAAATGCGCTATTGCAACTTGTATATTTGAATGCTAGTATACAAGATATCTGAGGAAAGCCATTATTGTCTTGCACAGTATGTAGGGGGGATTATTGTGAGAGGGAAAATGAAGGCGTTTACTTTAATTGCAAGCGTGAGCTTGGTCTCCACCGCAGCCTTATCTGGTTGTGGTGTTGCTTCCGCTGCAAAGTCCAATCATGGTTCCCAAGATACGTATGCCTCATCGAAGACTTCGCCATCCGCCGCTTCTGTACAACAGGAGGATATCACCTTTGCATGGTGGACTACTCCACTCAGAACACAACTAACTGAACAAGCCATACAGTTGTTTGAAAAAAAGTATCCCTATATCCATGTGACACTCGAGTACGAACCGTGGAGTAGCTACTGGACAAAACTTGCGACACAGGCCGCAAGTGGAACGTTACCAGACGTCATGCAGATGGACGCGTCGTATTTGAACCAGTATGTATCAAACGGTTCATTGATGAATTTAACAAAGGCAGGGATAGACACTTCCCAATTGTCCACAGAAACCGTAAATATGGGTAAGGTTGGAGGAAAGCTGTACGCAATACCGGTTGGGGTGAACACTTTTTGCGAAATTGTGAATCCGGCGATTTTAAAGAAGGCTGGTATCAGTTTTGATCCAAATAAGAGTTATACGTGGGATCAGTTTGCAAATATTTTGATCGAGGTACACAAGAAATTACCCAATGTATACGGGTCCACGGACGACATTTGGCAAGGTGCTCCGCTGGCCTATTGGGCACGATCCCACGGTCAGTCAATGTACAGTTCAAACGGCAAGTCTATTGGAATGTCTGAGAAAACGCTCGCAGGTTGGTTTGCATATTGGCTTAATCTACAGAACAAAGGTGGGGTTGAACCGGCGCAAGCCAATGCTGCGTGGGACCATACCGATCCAACAGCAAATCCGTTTGTAAAAGGACAGGTTGCCTTCACTTACGCATCCATTGGGCAAGACGGCAACATGGAGCAGTTGTTAGGGAAACCGATTGAACGAGCAATATTCCCTGATTGGAATCAACCCAGTAAGCCAAACATTCTTCATCCTTCGATGTACTGGACAATTTGGTCGAAGACAAAGTATCCGGCTGCAGCTGAAAAATTGGTTAACTTCTTGGAGAACGATCCACAGGTTTCAAAGATTTTCAAGAACGATCGTGGCGTAACGGCAAATCAAAAGAACCGAGCTGCCGATGAAAAGGCGTTCGGAGGGTTGGTTAAGACACAGGACGATTTCATGGATAAGGTTCAAAAGGTCTCAAGTGTTGTGCCGCTTGATCCACCTAACGCTAGTCAACTAGGAAATCTGTTAGAGAACATAGGTCAAGAGGTAACGTTTAAGAAACTTACCCCGGATCAAGCAGCTCAAGAGTTCATCCAACAGGCAAATGCCATACTACAACAGGGCTAAAGGATTTGCTTGTTGGTAGGAAAACGAGGGCGGAGTGAGTTTCCGCCCTTCGGGAGGGAATTGAATGGGATTGTCCGTCGGAGATGCGGTCAGAACGGCCAGAACCTCTGGCCAGAAATTAATTCGACTGGAGAGAAAACATAACGGACCAGCCTACGTTTTTATGACACCTTGGCTTTTAGGCATGATTCTTTTGACCGCAGGTTCGATGCTATTCACGATTTACCTTGCCTTTACGAACTATGATCTTCTGAGCCAACCAAGATGGGGGGGGTTACAAAATTTCAGACAACTTATATCGGATCCTAATTTTTGGACCTCGATACGTGTTACCTTGATTTATGTTCTTGTTTCAGTACCAGTTCGGTTAGTGGCGGCGCTCTTTGTGGCTACACTTGTCAATAAACATGTCCGTGGAATGGGAATTTACCGTGCCCTCATCTACCTGCCGTCTCTAGTTGGGGGAAGTGTAGGTGCATCCATAGGGTGGAGAGTCTTGTTCGATCAAAATGGCCCAATCAATGCTGTGCTTCGTATTTTCGGTATTCAAGGCCCAGTTTGGCTCGGTAACCCTGCGACAGCCTTGATTGTGTTGGTTTTGCTGAGTGCCTGGCAGTTTGGGTCAGAGATGGTGATTTTTTTGGCTGGACTTAAGCAAATACCGACGTATTTGTATGAAGCTGCAACCATTGATGGAGCAACTCTGTGGCAAAGGTATAGGCGAATCACTCTTCCCATGTTATCGCCAATTATATTTTTTAATCTATTAATGGGTACAATTTCGTCTTTTATGGTATTCACTCAAGTATATGTGATTACCGACGGCGGTCCCATGAATTCGACACTGTTTTATGTTTTATATCTATATCAACAAGGATTCCAGTATTTCCACATGGGCTATGCGGCTGCCATGGCGGTAGTTCTGCTGATCATTGTAGCAATATGTACAGGGTTTCTATTCTTGACATCAAAATTCTGGGTTAGCTATGACGTCTAGGGGGAAATGAGAGTGACCAGAACTTGGCGAGCAAGATGGAAAACGTTCATACGCCACGCAGCGCTAATTATCGTTTCTTTTCTTATGATTTACCCAATTCTTTGGATGTTCTTTGCTTCCTTTAAACCTGACGATCAGATATTTTCGACAAGTAGCCTAATTCCCGATAAATGGACTTTTCAGCACTACATTGATGGATTAACCGGCAGGTCAGGCACAAATTTCGGGCCAATGTTCGTGCATTCATTTGAAATCGCGTGTGTTGTCGTTATTGGATCTTTGTTTAGTTCTACCATTACTGGATTCGCGTTTGGGAGACTAGAGTTTACCGCAAGGCGTTTTCTATTCGGCTTTATGCTTGCAACGATGATGCTACCCGCACAAGTTGTGCTCATTCCTCAGTATATCATCTTTCATAAGCTAAATTTAATCAATACATTCGTGCCACTGATGCTTCCTAGTTTTCTGGGGACAACACCGTTTTTTATCTACCTGATGGTGCAGTTCGTCAGGGGAATACCCAAAGACCTGGACGAAGCCGCTGAAATTGATGGGTGTAATCCTTTTAGATTGTTTTTATACGTAATTCTCCCACTTACTCGCCCGGCTTTAATAACAATATCCATATTTTCATTTTATTGGACGTGGAACGACTTTTTTGGTCAAGCAATTTACCTCAATAACCCGAATCTCTTTACAGTACCAATTGGTCTCAATATGTTCATGGACAACATGGGTAACTCGCAATGGGGTGATCTATTTGCTATGTCCATTGTATCGATCATACCGGTAGTCATCATCTTTGTAATTTTTCAGCGGTACCTCGTAGAGGGTATTGCTACACAAGGACTAAAGAATTGAGGTGCCCGTGCTCCATACGTCATCAAGTGGATGTGACTGTTAATACTTGAGGAGGGTGCAAATGAATCGAATTGCAATTGTTGGCGCTGGGGCTATCGCTCCCAAACACGTTGAAGCTTATTTGGAGTTTGCCAATCGATGCAAAATTACTTATGTATGCGACGGTGCTCTGGACAAGGCATCATCGCTAGCAAATCGATTCAAGTTACGTGCAGAAGTGGTTAGAGATTATCATGAGCTTTTAACTAAATCAGACATTGATTTGGTGTCTATATGCACTCCGCCTTCCACACATGCTCAGATCGCAATAGACTTTCTTACACATGGTAAACATGTCCTCGTTGAAAAGCCAATGGCATCTTCTTTAACCGAGTGCGATGCGATGCTCGAAGCAGCGCACAAGAGTGGGAAAATTCTCTCGGTCGTTGCCCAGAACCGATTCCGCACACCCTGGATGAAACTAAAGGCGCTGCTGGACATGAAGGTGGCAGGAGAAATTCTTCACACTCAAATCAATTCGTATTGGTGGCGAGGGCATTGTTATTACGATTTGTCTTGGAGAGGGACATGGGAGAGTGAGGGCGGCGGTTGTACATTAAATCACGCCGTTCATCATATCGATGCATTGCAGTGGATGATGGGTATGCCGTCGGAGGTACATGCGTTAATGAGTAATGTTGCGCACGATAACGCCGAAGTTGAAGACATTTCAATGGCTATACTGAGGTTCCCTTCTGGTGGTGTCGGTCAAATTACCAGCTCTGTCGTCCATCATGGGCAAGAACAGCAACTTATCTTCCAATGTGAACATGCCAGGTTGTCCGCTCCCTGGAGTTTGTACGCTTCTCGATCGATGTTGAATGGTTTTCCTGAACGTGATGTAGAGCGCGAAGAGGCAATTCAACGCCTTTATGACCAACTTCCAGACTTAAGGTATCAGGAACATGTAGGGCAAATTGACGATGTATTGAGAGCCATTGAGTTAGGCACCCCAGTTCTCGTCAACGGCTACGATGGTAGACGTACCTTAGAACTCATAATGGCCATCTACAAGTCTGCGAGTACTGGGCAGACAGTGAAACTGCCGTTAGACGCAGTCGATTCCTTTTATAACAAGGAGTCCCTCTTGCAGGGTGTTCCCCGATTTAACAAAAAAACCACGTTTGTCGAGCGATTTGCCAGCAACGACATTACGACAGGACAATCATGAGGTGATTACGAATGACAAATCGAGCGGATGGAAGTAACTACGCACCAGAGGGGCGTCCAGAACCCGTATGCAAACCAGGAGACTTTCGCATCGCAGCCGTCGGGCTCGATCACGGACATATATTTGGCATGTGTCGAGGCCTCGTTGAGGCCGGCGCAGAGCTTACATGGGTGTATGATCCGGATCCCGCGAAAATGAAAAGCCTTCTCGATGCGTTTCCGGGTTCCCGTCCTGCTTCGTCTGAGGAACAGGTGTTAAACGATCCGAACATCCAGCTCATTGTAAGTTCACGGATTCCAGCGGAACGTGCGGCATTTGGCATTCAGGTCATGCAACATCAAAAAGATTATTTTGTGGATAAGGCTCCGCTCACGACACTTGAGCAACTGGAACAGGTTCGCAAGGCAGTTGAACAAACTGGACAAAAATATGCCGTGTATTACAGTGAACGCCTTCACGTGGAAAGCGCCGTATACGCGGGTAGGTTGATTCAGGCAGGTGAAATTGGCAAGGTAGTTCAAGTGATGGGGATGGGGCCGCATCGATTAAATGCTCCTTCCAGGCCGGAATGGTTCTTTCATCGAAATCTCTATGGAGGTATTCTTTGCGATATTGGCAGCCATCAGCTAGAACAGTTTTTATATTACACTGGCGCGAACGATGCGACGATTACCGCAAGCAGGGTGGCGAATTACGCGCATACAGAGTATCCCGATTTCGAAGACTTTGGAGATGTGAATGTCGTCGGGGATAATGGGGCGTGTGGCTACTTTCGCGTCGACTGGTTCACACCTGATGGCTTAGGAACCTGGGGCGATGGTCGCATGTTTATCCTTGGCACCGATGGCTACATCGAGATGCGCAAGTATACGGATGTTGCCCGTGACCATGAGGGAGATCACGTCTATCTTGTCAATCATAGCGGTGAGTATCACATTGCTACTCACGGCAAAGTGGGCTATCCGTTCTTCGGTGAACTCATCCTTGATTGTCTAAATCGCACAGAGTACGCCATGACACAGGAACATGCACTGAAGGCCGCGGAATTGGCTGTACGGGCACAGGCTTTGGCAACACAAGGGGAGGCCGCACACGCATAATCGTTATCCCAACGCGGCCTCCACCTCCGGCATGCGAAGTTTCACAAATGAACGCCTTGCTTCTTCCTCCATACGGTCATCGAGGGGATCGAGTGTATCGTCAATGCCAGCGTATTGGAGCATGGTCCGTAAAATGGCATCCGCCAGACGCGGGTTCTTGGGCAGCAATGGACCGTGGATATACGTACCCCATACGTTGCGGTAACGGATTCCCTCGAGGCCACTCACGCCGTCGTTGCCGTGGCCGTGAATAACCTTGCCAAGAGGGGAACCTTGGTGAATGGTCCGGCCACCGTGATTTTCAAAGCCCATCACGACGCCTGCTTCCTCCGTGAGGATTGCAACATTGCCGATTAAGCGGGGCTGGCCCGCGCTGTAATTGGTCACCATATCAATCAATTCAAGCCCAGGTATCTTTTCACCACTGGGGACCTGGTAGTAGGCACCCAGCAATTGATACCCTCCACAAATGGCGAGTAAAGGAAGGCCATCCTCGACAGCATGGCGCAACTCTGTACGATGGTTTGCCAAGTAGCCTGCGACCAGCATCTGTTCTCTATCCGATCCGCCCCCGAGCAAAACGAGATCATATGCCCCGAAGCGAGGTGTGTCCGCATGCGTGATTTCATCGACGATCACGTCGTGGCCACGCCACTGCAATCGCTGTGTGAGCGTGAGGATATTACCCCGATCCGCATATAAATTCAACAAATCAGGAAACAGATGTCCGATACGCAAGGGTCTGTGACTCATCGTTTCTCACCTTCTCACTTAACGTGTGCACCGCCGGGTGCAATAACGTATACGTCGATAGGACATAGACAGCCGCCTGTGCCGCAGCTGCCTCCGCAACGGCTTTATCCATGGCATCGTCCATCTGCTCAATCACGCCAATTTTATTTGTGTCAATACCCGCATATTTCAAACGCAGCGCCATGTCGTGTGCTCGCAGACCGCTTGTAATAATTCGCTCCACGTGTTCATCCTCTGCCAGTTGTTCAAAGTCAGCGTCCCACAGCCACGAAACATCGCGCCCGTCAGCGGCGAGATCGTTAATGCCGATGACGACCCATTTGCGCCGCGGATCGCTTGTCACTGTTTCGATCACGCTGTCACAACCTGTTGGGTTCTTGATCAAGTTCAGTGTCACAGGTGCACCTACGTCAAATGACTGCATGCGTCCGGCTGGAGGCGAGTACGATGCAAGACCCGCATGAATCGGATCGGCCCAAAGCCCGAGAACGCGGGCCGCGCTTGCCGCCGCAAGCACGTTATATGCATTGTACAGGCCCTGAACAGGCAACGTCAGTTCGAGTTCAGGCACAAGATCTTCCGCAAGTGTCAGGGTATGTCCTCGGTACGTCCCCAAAAACTCAGGATGTGGTCGAACAAAATCGCAGGCAGGACACCGGTACAGACCGAGTTGGCCATACCAGAATCCTTCATAGCTCAGCTCATGCCCACACTGCAAGCAAAATTGACCGTCGCGCATCTGTTTACGCGCCGATACCTTCGCAGTTGCGCGATCCATGCCATAATAGAACGTTTTGCGGCTGGCACGCAGGCCAAGGTGACGGCAAAGCGGATCATCCCCGTTGAGAACGAGGCATGCTTGAGTCTTGCGAATGGCGGAAAACAGTTTTTCGACAGTCGTATCAAGCTCACCGTACCGATCGAGCTGGTCACGGAACACGTTGGTGACGACGATCACGACGATTGGCAAGCTATCCGCAATCAACGGAAATGTGGCTTCATCCACTTCCAGGACGGCTGTTTTGGCGCGTATACGCCCTGTCCACGACGATTCGCGTAAACACGCGCTCACAATGCCCTGGATGAGGTTGGCTCCCTTGTGATTGGTGATAATGTTCTCTTGTTGGCTGATCATGGCCGCAAGTAGCGATGTGGTTGTCGTCTTCCCGTTTGTTCCGGTCACGATGATGACTCGCTCTAACTGGCGTCCAAAACGCCGCAATAGGTTGGGGGAGAAGCGCAACGCAATTTTTCCCGGGAAACTGGTGGCGTCATGACCACGTAGGCGCAAAAGCCAAGCGACCAGCTTGCCTACCCAGATGGCGAGCATGAGGCGGATCGTCCTTTCTTATGCGGGCCGAGATGGTCTAGGCACCGCTTTCAACATCACTGTGGATTATACTATACGTGAGACATGGTACGCTTGTCTGGTATCGAAAAAAGTCGAAATAGGGCAAGTGCGGGAGGAGTCGGTGAGATTGTTGCAACTCTATGGATATGCTCGTTGTTCGACTTGTCGCGAAGCGAAACGCACGTTGACGGAAGCGGGGGCCGATGTCCAGTTTCATGATATCGTCACGTCGCCGCCGGATGAGGACACGATTCGGCGCTGGTTAAAATGCTCAGGCCGCCCCATTGAGGATTTTGTGAATACACGTGGCACGGTGTATCGGCAACGCGACTTGAAACGGGCTCAGTTCACCGAAGACGAGTGGATTAGCGAGCTGACCCGCGACGGCAGGTTATTAAAGCGCCCCATTCTCGAAACGCCAGACGGCGAGGTATACGTCGGTTACCATGAAGGAGCTTATCGGCGAATCGCCATGGGAGGAGGCGATTGAGTGAGTGCCCGCCTGTTTTTTGGACTTGAGTTACCCGTCGAATGGAAGAGAAGTTTGCGTACGCAAGTTGACCTCCTGCGCGAGTCGTACGTTCGCACGGCTGCATGGTCGAATCCAGACCTGGTCCACATCACCGTTTTGTTCCTCGGCATGGTTGACGAATCCGATCGCGCATCGTTAACCGAGGCTGGTCACGTCGCGGCCTCCCAAGTGAAGCCGCTGCGCATTACTACGGGAAACTACGGCGAATTTTCAGGAAATCGAATTTTTTGGTTGGGACTCGACCGTCAGGAATCGGATTGGGACGAGTTGATGCGACTTGGCGAGTTGGTTCGGCAAGCGGTGACCGAACGGGTTCGATTGGATTTAGATGAGAAGCGATTTCGACCACATATCACGCTGGCGCGCAAGCTGGCTAAGTGGGTGGACGTAAAGAGACTACCGCCGCCCACCCGCCTATCGACTGTCGTGACAGAACTGTGCCTCTTCGAGTCGTTGCGGGAGGATGGGCGGTTGGTATATCCCGTGCGCGAGCGTTTTCCGTTTGGTCAATGGGTTGAGGAACCCTCCGAAGCGCCGGTTGCCGACGTCTGACCTGATGCCTCGGCATTCAGTTTACGCCTGCGGCGCCGCTCGTAATGGAGCAGGCCCATTGCGTTGATTGCAAAGTCGTCTGCGATGGCTTCCAGATTAAATTCGTGGTGGCCAAGCTCCCTGAGTCTTTGCTCCATGAGACCGCTGAGTTCGCCGACAAGTCCGGTGACCGATTCGTCCTCGTCGTAGCGCCGATTGATGATGGCCGCAAAAGCCCTACATAGCCGTTCGGTTTCGTCCAAGGCTTCGGCCTTGGGCGTTGCACCAAAATGGGTGTGCAAGATGGTGCTTTCCGGCCGTTGCCGGAAAAGGGCCATGGTGCGTGAGACCGCATCCGGGTCGAAATCGACTGGGGATGTGGACGGCATCACAAAGTCGAACGAGAAGCCGGTAAACTCCTTGCGGAAGCGTAGGCCTGCCGCATCGCCGGCAATGATGATGTCGGAACTTGGGTCGACAATGGAGAAATGGTGGCTTGCATGACCCGGCGTATCGAAGAACGTGAGTTCATGCTTACCGGTTGAAATGACGGATTCATGTTCCTGGATCTGAATTTGTTCTGCGGCGACCGGCTGCACGGGGCCAAACAGATCAAGAATGCGCTTACCATAAACGTCTGACGCACCTTGAAATAGGCGGCTGGGATCGGCCATGTGGCGAGCACCACGCGGATGTACAAGCAATTTGGCTTGTGGCGCCTTGGCCATGAATTGCCCGGCGCCTCCAGCGTGATCGAGATGCACATGGGTAACAGCTACATAGGCGAGATCGGTTGGACGAAGTCCGATGGCGTTAAGACCCGCAAGCAGGGCCGCGTGGGAGTTGGCGGCGCCGGTTTCAATCAGAATCGGGTATGTGTCGCAGATGACATACGCCCCGGTTCGAAAAGGTCGGCCTTGTTCCAAAAGGTCGATGAGCCAAACATCCGGGGCCATTTGCTGTGGGGCAGGGAATGATGTCTGCATCGTTTGAGCCTCCTATCGCTTATCACGGTGTCGCTTGCTCTGAGTCGATTGTACATCGCGACCGCTTTGCCGCCCACGTCGATTCGTTGTCATCTCTTGTTGGGCACGCCACGACAACGATAAGTTCCGTTGCGGTCGTGTCGGGGTCCCCACGTCTTGCTGGCGGCTTTGTGTGCTTGGTTTGCGGCCGCGGCGGGACGTTAATCGCGCGACTGGAGCTGGACGTTGCAGAGGTGGAAACTTGGCATCGGAAGGATCCGATTGCAAACGCTCTGCACGAAATTCTTCGACCGAGATGATGTCGGCAATCGTGTCCTCCTCGGGCATGACAAGCCCTGTTTCGCGCGATACACTCATCAGAATACCTGCGGCGAGTAAATTGATGGCCACATCTGTACCACCGTAACTGATAAATGGCAATGGAATGCCTGTGACTGGCAACATCCATGTCACAGCTCCCAAGTTGATGGCAGCCTGGACGATGATAGTGCTCGTCAGGCCGATGGCGAGTAACGAGCCGAAACGATCACGCGCGTAGCGGGCAATGTGGAACCCACGCCAGATGAGCACGGCAAAAATAGCGAGCAGGCCGATGTCGCCAAGCCATCCCCACTCTTCCGTGAACACCGCGAAAATGAAGTCGGTGTACGATTCTGGCAGATACCCCGTCGAAGCAATGCTCGACGCGAAGCCGCGGCCTGTCCACCCGCCGTTTGCAATGGCGGTTAGTCCTTGGACCAGTTGGTAGCCGGAGGTCTGTGCATGTTGAAACGGATGTAAAAACGCCGTTAAGCGACTGGAGCGATACGAGGCCATGTGTACGCCAAGCAGACCCAGCCCAAAGCTGATGAACAAGGTGATTGCAAGCGGTTTGATGCGCAAACCGGACGCGAACAACAAAACCGTGGCGCTCAGAAAAAGCGTCATGGCTGTACCCATATCGGGTTCTGCAAAAACAAGAAGGGTGAGCAGAAACGTAATCACGAGCGCTGGACGCAACGCGCGTTTATTGTCGTGAAGAACCGGCAGTTTTTTTGTCAGCAAAAAAGACAGGTACAAGACGATGGTGATGACCGCGAGTTCCGACGGCTGCAAGTGAAAGCTGCTTGTGCCAATCCAGCGGGAGGCACCTAAACTGCGGTGGCCAATTCCAGGAACCATCACAAGCAAAAGCAAGGCAATACTGGCGAGTAAACATTTGGCCGCATGTCGGTACCAGAAGTGATACGGGATATAGGTACATGCGGCAAATGCCACGAGTCCGAGGCAAGCAGCCGCTAACTGGCGGACGGCGAAGTGACCAGGACTTAGGCCGAGGTGCAAGTCATACACCATGCTGGCAGAATAAATGGTCACTACGCCGATGCCGGTCAGCATGAGGACCGTAATCATGAGGATATAGTCAGGCTGATGTCGTTCGGTCCGCACGTTCGCACCCCACTCCGTAACTGAAGACAACTCGTCTTTCAATTCGACGTGGGTTGCCATATCCCTGCATCCAAAATGCAGTATGACAAACGAAAAGCTTACCTGGTTCGGCGGTTACCACCAGTGCATGCCGATCGCCGTGATGCCGAGGATGGCGGCGAGCGGGATCGCAAAATGCCAACCGCTACCCGGGCCGCCTGGCCCCATCGGCATTTGGCGGAACGGCTCGGTTTGCTCGTAGGCGACGAGCGAGGTGGGCGTGCGGACGCTGCCTAGAATCAGATGGTGCTTGCTTAAATGGACGACTATGCCCTGAAACGTCCCGAACGGCGTGTGGCAATGGACGTGCTGACCAATGTATTTGCGAATGTCGTGGTGCGTAAGCATAGGTGAACGCCTCCTTTGTCACTGCCTAGGGTATGGGGCGCGTATCCCGAATGACCCGGCGAATGCACAGATTGTCCAATTTGCGGGAACATTTGGCTTGCTGCGGGGTGATGCCATGCGGGCGTCTGATCGGTTGGCGCAACGGTGGGCGAATGGGCACAATGTTCGATGTAAGGTCATTGCGCATCGCGGCGCGAGTCTACACAGGCCGGCCAATACCCTGGATGCTTTTCGGCTAGCTCTTGATATGGGTGCAGATATCTTAGAAACGGACGTTCACTGGACGCGCGATGGCGTGCTTGTCGTTTCCCACGATGAAGTCGTGGATACAGTTAGCAACGGTCAAGGACGGATCGCCGATATGACCTATGCAGAATTGTTGCGGCTCGATTTTGGCTATCGCTTTTCACCGGATGGAGGTAAGACCTTTCCATTTCGAGGCCAAGGCGTTCGGATACCAACATTTCTGGAATTGTTGAAGAGCTTCCCGAATTGTACAATCAACGTCGACATCAAACCGCGGAATGCCCGCATCAGCGAGTTTTTGCGAATGGTCGACGCGGTTGGGGCGCTTGAGCGGATTATCTTGGCTTCGTTTCACCACGCGACGCTTGTGGAGGCGCGATCGCGCTGCCCTAGGCTACGGACAAGCGCATCCGTGCGCGAAGTGGCTTCTTTTCTACTCGCTACCCGCATGGGCGTTAGACGTACAAAGCACAGACTACCG
Organism: Alicyclobacillus hesperidum subsp. aegles; assembly: GCF_027923525.1. Classification (NCBI taxonomy): domain Bacteria; kingdom Bacillati; phylum Bacillota; class Bacilli; order Caryophanales; family Alicyclobacillaceae; genus Alicyclobacillus; species Alicyclobacillus hesperidum. The sequence continues at coordinate 119,843 of NZ_BSBJ01000001.1, forward strand.
TATGTCGCTTTGCAGGTGCCCCGAGAGCGGTACGGGATAACCGTGGTGGATCAAACATTTGTCGATCGCGCCCACGCCGCTGGCGTCGAGGTGCATGTATGGACGATCGACGATCCCGAGCAAATGCGCCACTTGATCGATCTTGGCGTCGATGGCATTGTCACAAATTCGCCGCAGACTTTGCAAAGCGTCCTGCTGGAAAGCGGGCCGTAATCGTGCCATGATGGGCATGATGGGGATGTTTGATTTTGACGGGAGGAGGACGGCGCGTGGAATCGTTACGAAGAAATATGAAGTACATCGACCTCTCCGTGATCGGTGTGTTGATTCTGCTCGCCGTGTACGCCTGTATGGCGATCAACGCGACGACTAGGGGCAACCACAACCCGCTCATCCCGAGTCACGTGATGAGCAAGCAGATCATGTGGGAGATTGTTGGGATGATTGCCCTTATCGGCGGGATGTTGTTCGATTATCGGCTGCTTCGGCGTGTGCACTGGTGGGTATATGGCATTTCGATGGTGCTCTTAGTAGCCGTTTTCGCGTTTCCGGCCGTACAGGGTGCGCACTCGTGGATCCGGTTGCACTCGCTGTCCATTCAGCCGTCCGAGTTGGCAAAGTTGGCTTTAATCATCTGGCTGGCGAGCTATATGGCGAATGTGGAAGAGTCGGAAGTTCCCGATTATCGCTTGCGTAAGCAATGGATCATTCTCCCGATTTTTTTAGTGCCATTCGCATTGACGTACAAAGAGCCAGCGCTTGGACAAGCATTGGTGATGATCGCCATCGTGTTGACTATGTACACGGTGTTTGCACGGCGAGCGCAATTTCTGATGATTATGGGCTTTGTCGTGGTCATCGTCGGCGCCTGTATTTTGGCGACGACCATCTATACGCAGCAGACGCTGGGGCTCATTCAAAATGTGCTCATCAAGCATCACCTTTTAAAAGCCTATCAGTCGTACCGCATTCTGACGTGGCTTAATCCGAGCTTTAGCCAAGACCAGTATGGATACAACATTCATATGACGCAAACCGCGATTGGCAGCGGGCAATTGTTTGGCGAAGGCTACGGGAAAGGTGTGCTGACCAGCGGCGGTTGGGTGCCAAATCAGTGGACCGACTATATCTTCTCGGCAATTGGAGAGGAATTCGGCTTCGTTGGTTCGGCAATTTTAGTGCTGCTCTTTCTTTTGCTTTGCTATCGTTTGATCCGCATTGCCCAAACGACCATCGATCCGTTTGGCATGTACATGGCCGTTGGCGTGGTGGGTATGTTTTCGTTTCAGGTATTTGAAAACATTGGGGCGGACATGTATCTGAGTCCGTCGACAGGTATCACATTGCCATTTATCAGTTACGGTGGCACATCGCTTGCCATCGACTATCTTGCGGTAGGGCTCATTCTCAGCGTCGGTTTGCGCCGTCGCAAAATTCGTTTTCAAACCATTGAACACAAGGGGCGCTCGTTGTGAAGTTTGTCGTAGCGGATCGCATCTCGCGTCTACCATCGCAGTTTTTTTCAGGACTCACGCGCCGGGTTGCTGCCGTTCAGGCCGCCGGGCACGACGTCATCAATCTTGGTCAGGGAAATCCTGACCTGCCGACGCCACCGCACATTGTCGAAGCTCTTCGCCGTGCTGTTCTCGATCCAGCGACGCACAAATACCCACCCTTTCGCGGCTTACCGAAACTCAAGGAAGCCGCTGCCGCGTTTTATCAGCGCACGTATGGGGTTACGGTAGATCCGGAGACGGAAGTGGCCGTGATTGTCGGTGGCAAAACGGGACTCGTCGAATTGGCCGAATTATATTTGAACCCTGGGGATGTTGCGCTCGTTCCGGACCCAGGATATCCGGATTATCTGAGTGGAATTGCGCTCGCTGGCGGCGTGGCTTATCCCATGCCACTGCTTGCCGAACGTTCCTTTTTGCCGGACTTGGACGCCGTACCTGAACAAGTCTGGGATCGTACGCGGCTTTGGTATCTCAACTACCCGAACAACCCGACGGGAGCCGGCGCGACACCTGAATTTTTTCAACATGTCATCGCCAAGGCGAGCGAGCATAGAACGCTTGTGGTGCATGACTTTGCCTATGGTGCCATTGGCTATGACGGCAAGCGGCCACCGTCGTTCATGGCGCAACCAGACGCGAAGGAAGTCGGTATTGAAATTTACACGCTTAGCAAAACGTTTAACATGGCCGGTTGGCGCGTGGCCTTTGCCGTGGGAAATCGGGACGTGATCGAACATATCAATCTAATTCAAGATCACTATTACGTGTCGATTTTTGCGGCGGTGCAGGAGGCTGCGGCCGAAGCATTGACTGGGCCGACTGATTGCATCGACGAGTTGGTGAATGCGTATCAAGTTCGCCGTGATGCGTTCGTGCAGAGTGCGCAGGAGCACGGCCTCTATGTGCCGAGGCCAGATGGCTCATTCTTTTGTTGGGTGCCGATTCCAAATGGCATGAATTCCGTTGCGTTCGCCGAGGCCTTGTTATCTCAGGCGCATGTGGCAGTCGCACCGGGAGCAGGATTTGGCGATCACGGTGAGGGATATGTGCGCGTCGGCTTGCTGGCTCCACCGGATCGCCTGGCGGAAGCGGCACGGCGAATGGCCATGTTCGTCCGGCAATCTTAATATCCACGCAACATACAGCGAAAAGGCCCGAACCCCGTCAGGGGCGTTCCGGGCCTTCGCCAATTTGGGATTGTTGCCTAAACTTATCCGCGAGTTGAATCAGCCAAAGATGGTGATACGGCTCCTGGTAGAGCACGGGTTCGATCCGCCTGTCGCCCGGCCCAATCTTGTACATCCACACCGTCGCTTCCTGACGAATGTTCTCGTGCATCCGGATGCCTAGGTGGATGGAGTCGCGATAGCCGTTCTTATACGCAATAACGCCCAGTTGCCCATGCAGCTCGGCGACCATTGGCCGGTACTTGGGATTGCGGAAAATGGGTGCATCAAACCATGGCGTGTCGCCGTTTTTGTCGGTGCGAAACCGCTGCTCGGTCTCGATGACGACCACTTCCGCACCTTCGAGTGGTTGTTTCGTGCGCCCGTCGATCACATGAATGCGCAATTTGCTCGTCTTGCGCGTGTATCCCCACGATTCAGGGCCGGGAGGCGTGGCTTGACTGGCAGCGGGCGGCTGGCTTCCCGGCGCCGGCGTTGCCGCTCCGGACGGATTGGACTGTTGTGGCGTCGAAGCCCCTGGTGGCTTGGCGCTGTTGTTGGTGCCAGGCTGTACCGGATTTGTGCGCGGAGGTGTCGGAACTGCCTGATTCGGCCTCGGTTTTGCGGGTGCTACAGGCGTGCGGTTACCTGTCGTCGCGTTGTTGTTGGCGACAGTATCTTGAACTTGCCCCATCGTGGCCACAGCACCGCGCAGGCTTTGTGCATGATGGTTACTGGACGAATTGTCGTCCACCGGGATCGCCATCGCGATCACGCCAGCAGCAGCACATGCGAGCAGAACAGAGCGAGCGGATGGAAAACGCTTCATAGCAGGATCTCCTCGATGTTTAGAGTCGTATTCTTCAAGGGCCAAAGGTGGTTCTAGGCACTATGATTGAAGCTTCATCAGTGCCCGATTCTGGTAATAGAACTGCAAAATCTGTACGTAATTTTGTCCTCGTTCGGCCCAGTACTCGGTTCCCCATTGTGCCATTTTCTGTGCGTTGCGGTATTGCCAATTTGGATCGTTCTGATAACCGGCTGAATAATTGAGTTCGATAATTTCTCCATTGGGTCGCGTATACGCCACGTTTTGAATAGCCGCAAATGCCGCATTTGTGGTTGGCTGCGACGAAAGGTCCTGAAAATGTTGGAAATTCGTCGTGTTATCGACGTCAAACGTGAAACCGTCTATGGTCACAGGGTGCAGATGGTGGTACCATGCAAACATTTTGACTGCCATTGCACCCGCTTTTAACGCTTCAGGACGCCAACTTGGGAACCACTCGTTGGGCAATACATCTTCGCAATACGTCACAAACGGGACGGCTTGGACGTAGATAATGCGGCCACGCGGATCTGGTTCGCCGCTCGCGTTGTTTTCCCGAATCGCCACGCGCATGACGGAAGGCATGCTTGTGTTGTAAATCGTCTGAGCGGCTTCCACATTGGGTGCCGCGATCACGCCAGGCATCGCGAGCATGAAGCCGATGGCCGCGACTTTTGTTCGACGGCGTAATGTCTTCATGGCTGTTCCCCTCATTCAATGGTCATTTGCCCTTACTTTGCCCAGCGGGGCACATGCCATGCATCGATATACGTGTGACAGAGGAGCGGGTGAAGGGTAGAATGGGAAGGCAGTAACGTTCGAGGACGGGAGGGCAACAAGATGCAAAAACTAGGTCTTACGGGCACGTCAAAACATCAGACGGATGATCAAATGAAGGGTATTTCCGCTGTCCTGATGGACGGCGATGAGGTATTTGTGGACAATGGTGCAATTCATGCCAAAAGCAGAATTGAATTAGGTATTCAGTTTGTTAAGTCGCTTACAGAAGTGCCGAATCCGCGTCGGGTCATCGGCTTGTGGGTGACGTTAAAGCGCTTTGCGGATGGTATGGGATATTCAGGTGCCATGCCATTTGAACTTTGGATTGACGCCGACGCGAAATTGGGATACAAGAAACTCGCGGAACAGGTTAATAGCATGGACAAGGCGGTGCGCGGCACCGTTGATCTCAGCCAGCTCACGGATGCCGAAATCGAAGCATTTGCATCATTTTTACGCCAGACGCGCGCTGACCTGTGGGAACATGCTGCAGAAGGGTTTCGCAGCGCGTTTGCGCGAGCTGAAAGCGGGACATAACCGCCCCGAGAGAAGGAGGATACCTAGCCGTTGAACCAGAATGAAACGCCGCTTTTTGACGCCCTGCTTCGCCATGCGGCGCGCCAGCCGGTGCAGTTTCACATCCCGGGGCACAAGCGGGGAAGGGGTATGGACAATCGGTTTCGATCGTTTGTTGGGGATAATGCACTTTCCTTGGATTTAATTAATATTGCGCCACTCGACGATTTGCATCACCCCACAGGCGCCATCAAACATGCACAGGAACTTGCTGCGGAGGCGTTTGGGGCCGACTACACCTATTTTTCCGTGCAAGGGACATCGACGGCCATCATGACGATGGTACTGGCAACGGTTGGGCCTGGCGAGAAGATCTTGGTGCCGCGCAATGTGCACAAGTCCGTACTCACCGCCATCATACTCGCCGATGCGCACCCCATCTTCCTGCACCCAGAGGTCGATCGCGACTTTGGCATCTCGCACGGATTATCGGTGGAAACGGTCGCGGATGCCCTGCATCGCCATCCGGACGCACGCGCATTGGTTGTCATCAATCCTACCTATTTTGGCATTGCGGCCGATCTCGCTCGCATTGTCGAGATTGCGCACAGCGTGGGCGTGCCCGTTTTGGTCGACGAAGCGCATGGCGTGCACACCGGGTTTCATCCGGAACTGCCGCTTTCTGCGATGGAGGCTGGCGCCGACATGGCGGCGACGAGCGTGCACAAACTGGGCGGCTCGATGACAGGCTCGAGTGTGTTGAACGTGAGGGAAGGGATGATCGATCCGCGGCACGTGCAGGTGGTCCTCAGTATGCTCACGACGACATCGACTTCGTACCTGCTATTGGCATCTCTTGACGTTGCGCGCAAGGAATTGGCGATGTTCGGGCGCGATCGCATCGGTTATGCCATTGCCTTGGCCAACCGGGCGCGGGCGGAGATCGAACAAATTCCAGGGCTTACGTGCCTGGACAAGCGGCAGCTTGGTGGAAGCGCCACGTACGCGCTCGATCCGACGAAGTTGACGATTTCCGTGAAAGACCTAGGCCTGACGGGCTACGATGTGGAGCGCATCCTGCGCGAAGATTACAATATAGAAGTCGAGCTCAGCGATTTATATAACATTCTTTGCATTGTTTCGTGGGGCGACAGCGAGGACGATGTGTCCGCACTGGTGACGGCGCTGCGCGAGATAGCCGGGCGCTTCCGTCCGCGTGAGATTAAGGAGCATGCACCGGTCACGTTGCCGTCGATGCCCGAACTTCGGATGACACCGCGGTCGGCTTTTTACGCGCCCACGGAAGTGGTTCCTTTGCAGGAGTCTGTCGGCCGCACCATGGCGGAAATGGTCATGGTGTATCCACCGGGAATTCCCATCTTGCTACCGGGCGAGATCATCACGCAGGACAACATCGACTATATCGAAGCAAATCTGCGCGCCGGATTGCCTGTACAGGGACCGGATGACCCGGAAATTCGCATGATCAAAGTAGTCAAACGCGATTCGTAAAGAATTTCCAGCGCGGGACAAAAGGAGGATAACCGATGGCACTGCAGGTGGGCGAACAGGCGCCGGATTTTCAAGCCGTCGCGGACAATGGCGAACAAGTAAGACTGGGCGATCTGCGTGGACAAGTTGTGGTGCTGTACTTCTATCCGAAGGACGATACGCCCGGATGTACCGCCGAAGCATGTGCTTTTCGCGACTTACAGTCACAGTTTGCCGATCTTGGCGCCGCTATTTACGGCGTGTCCCGCGACGATGTGAAGTCGCACGGCAAATTTCGCGACAAATTTCAGTTAAACTTTCCGCTACTTGCCGATACGGACAGCCAAATTTGTGAGAAGTATGGCGTTTTGAAGGAGAAGAACATGTTTGGTAAGAAGTCGATTGGCATTGAGCGTACTACCTTCGTAATCGATCGCGATGGCACCATTGCGGCCATTTTCCCGAAAGTCAAGGTGGATGGTCACGCCGACGCGGTCCTCGATGTCGTGCGTAGCCTCGGTTAAATCAGCCTGTCTTTTCGCGCCGATACGCGTATAATAGAAGGGTGAGGAGGCGAACCACTGTGATCACGTTGACCGAAAGCGCGGCGGAGCGCGTGCGGGCGCTCATTTCTGAGCAGGCTTCCGACGAAGACGCGTTGCGTCTCTATACCAAGCCGGGTGGTTGCACGGGTTTCAGCTACGGCATGGCTTTAGATGTACAGAAAGAGGGAGACCAAGTCTTCACTCAACACGGCGTCAAGGTCGTCGTGGATCCGGAGAGCTTGGAGTTGATCGACGGCTCGGAAGTGGATTATGTTGACGACCTGACGGGTCAAGGCTTTAAGATTAACAACCCGAATGCGACCTCGATGTGTGGATGTGGCTCGAGTTTTCGAACGGCGACACACGCTGGTCAACCGGGTTCATGCGATTGAATACACGTTTGGCTGACCGGGCCGCGAAGGCGACTCGGCCAGCCTTTTTGATAAGCAGGTGAGTTCTCTGTTTGAGAAGGTTTTGAAAGATCCGGTACATGATGAGATCCTGTTTGACGATTCACTGCTGTGGGATTTGGTGAATGTTCCCGCGGTCCAGCGTTTGCGGCGTATTCGCCAGTTGGGTACGTCGTATCTAACATTCCATGGGGCCGAGCACACGCGGTTTGCTCATTCTCTTGGCGCGTACGAAACCATGCGCCGCGTCTTATATCATCTACAACGCGAGTGTGGCTGGCCAACGGATCGCCGCGACGAGCGCCTGGCACTCTCCGCCGCGCTTTTGCACGATGTCGGGCATGGTCCGTTTTCCCACACGTTTGAATCGGTACTCGGCATTCATCATGAAGAATGGACATATCGTATCATTCTCGAAGACTGCGAACTGCGAAAGACGCTGGATGGCGTCGATAGCGATTTTGCTCTGGATCTGGTGTCCATTCTTCGCAAGGAAGGGCGTTTTCCAGCGATTGAGGCCCTCATCTCGAGCCAACTCGACGTCGACCGCATGGATTACATGTTGCGCGATGCACAAGCCACGGGAGTTTCGTACGGACGCTTCGAATTGGCGAGGCTCATTCGCTCGCTGACGATGACTGATGGGCGCATTTATGTAAAATCATCCAGTCTACATACCGTCGAGCAATATTTGCTGGCACGTTACTTCATGTACGTGCAAGTTTACTTACATCCTGTAACGGTTGGCAGCGATGTGTTGGTCGAGAAAATTCTTACGCGCGTCCGGGATTTGATGAGCGAGGAAAGTCGGGTTGAGGTGCCGGATGCCTTGGCGCGGGTACTCGCTCCTGCCGGGACGGATGTCGCGGCCTATGTGCGGCTTGACGAGGCGGTGCTCGTCTATGCATTCCATTTGTGGTCCGAGGCAGACGATGCGATTCTACGGGATCTCGCAACGCGTTTCTTGCATCGTAAGCTTTTTGCACCCGTGGTGCGGGAGGATACCTCGCAGATCGATCTCGCGGCTTTGCGCACTACCGCAAAGGCAATGGGCTTTCATCCCGATTATTACGTTTCGCAGCGTCAGTGTATCATTCCCGGATACGACGTTTTAGGGCAAGGTATCACACTCATCGGCGCAAATGGGGATATGGTCGACTTAAGTCAGGCATCAAAATTGATCCGTACATTGGTTCCCAGTCGCGAGAATCGGCTGTTTCTACCTAAAGAAATGCTGGAAGAGAGCGCGGGGTCGCTCGGACGCCGCGCCCGCTCCATCGTTTATTCGAGACCCTGACCCGACTTTCGGCGCACCCAAAAGGCGATTACGGCGATGACAAGAATGACGGCGCCGACATACGTGAACGGTTTGACGTGATCGGCAAACACTTGCCAATTTTTGTTGAGTTGGTATCCCGCATAGAGCATGCCAAGATTCCAAATGGCCGATCCAATTAGGGAAAACACAATAAAGCGGCCCATGCGCATGCGTGCAAACCCGGCTGGTAGCGAGACAAACGTCCGGACCGCGGGCACCATGCGTCCAAAAAAGACGGTTACTTCGCCAAAGCGGTTGAACCAGTGTTCGGCCTTGTCCAAGTGGCGGGCGTTCAAACCGATATAGCGGCCGTAGCGAAGGACAAATGGCCGCCCGCCGTAGTCGCCAATGGCATAGGCAATCAGGGACCCGACAAGGTTGGCTATCGTGCCCACAATGAGCGCTGGCCAAAAGCCAATGAGATGGCGAAATGCCAAAAATCCGGCGAGAGGCATGACAACCTCAGAAGGAATCGGAATGCAACAACTTTCGAGCGCCATCAAGACAAAAATGGCTAGCAAACCGTGCTGCACGATAAAGAGGTGAAGATGCGACACCACAATCCCCCGTTCTGTTCTACGCTGGAATCCAAACTGCACCAAAGGCTCCAGTAGGGACCCATCGCTGTTATCGTAACGTTTTTTCTTTCGAAAGAAAACGACGAAACGAATGGGGGAAAAGTTCAAAGGTATCTCAACGACGGAGTTGTTTCACGCAGAACGGTTATCCGTTCTGCGTGGACTGCTGTTGCTCGGCGGCGCCCATCAGCCGCAAAGCTTCGCGAATTGGCATTCCGCAGAGGATGCCAAGTGCTTCCGCTTCTTGCGTGCAGCTTTCTACGGTGCCGTCCAACAACTCGGATATGGTCTTTACGCCAGTTGCGCGCACAGCGACGATACCGCGGCTTGCAAGTTGTGTGCGCAAAAGCGCGATATCCAGTGCTCCGCACATCGCGTATCCAATCGAGTTGCTGATTGCAAGCAAGTTTGTCTTTGGCAGGGCGACGTGTGTCGCCGTAAACGGATATTCGTCGATCCACACAGGCTGAAGATGCACCATCCTGCATTCTCCTTTGAGCATAGATTGCGTATCGCTTCAGCGTATTCCGCGAAGCACATGGGTGCCAATCGGAATGGCGGATCGCAGATGAGGACTGTGGTAACATATACGTGATGCCTTAGGCATCGAGAAGGAGGCATACATACATGGCGACACATATCGACGTTTTGCGTGAACTGTGTGATGCGTATGGCATCTCCGGGTACGAGTCGGGTGTGCGTAAGTTGTTCGAACAACACTTGGCACCCTTGTCGGAACAAGTCCTGCGTGACCGCTCTGGCGGGATCGTCGGCGTCAAAACTGGTGATGCTACAGGCCCGAAAGTTCTGGTTGCCGGGCACCTTGACGAAATCGGATTCATGGTAACGCACATCACGCCGGAAGGCTTTTTGAAATTCCAGACCATCGGAGGCTGGTGGTCGCAGGTCGTGTTGTCCCAGCGCGTGATTGTCCAAACGCGCAAAGGCAATCTGCTGGGTGTGACGGGTTCGAAGCCTCCACACATCCTGCCAGCCGAAGAGCGCAAGAAGGTCGTCGAACTCAAGGACGTTTTTATCGACATCGGTGCGACGAGCAAAGAGCACGCAGAAGAATTGGGCGTGCGTCCGGGTGACGCGATTGTGCCTTATTCGCCGTTTACGCAAATGGGCAATCCTAAGATGTATATGTCGAAGGCTCTTGACAATCGGTTGGGCTGCGCGACGGCGATTGGCGTTCTTAAAGAACTGCAGGGCCAATCTCATCCGAATACGCTTTATGCAGGTGCAACTGTGCAGGAAGAAGTGGGCCTGCGCGGTGCTCGCACGTTGGCGCACCTGGTCAATCCAGATATTGCGATCTCGGTGGATGTCGGTATCGCTGGCGATACACCGGGCATTGATGGTGACCAACGGGGGCAATTGGCCGATGCGGGCAAGGGTCCTTTGTTGATGATCTACGACGGTTCGATGATTCCAAATAACCGATTCCGCGATTTTGTGCTCGATACGGCGGCGACGGAGAAGATCCCGGTGCAAGTGGAGAGCATGAGTGGGGGTGGAACAGACGCGGGGGCGTTCCACTTACACGGCATTGGCGTCCCAAGTGTCAACATCGGCTTTGCGACACGGTACATTCACAGCCACAACGCCATTGTGCACGAGGACGACTACTTCCAGGCTATCCAATTGATCACGGCTCTTGTCAAGGCACTCGACAAAAGTGTGGTCAAGGAAATTCAAGAATGGTAAAGTGATGGTGGGTACAAGCGGGCGCCGTTGTTCGGCGCCCTGCCTATCAAGGAGGGCCGCTGTTGATGTCAGACGTTCCGCACTTCCTATTGGGGCTGTGGGCCAATACTGCGCTGATGGCGGCTATCTGTGCCATCGTCTTTACACAGATATTGAAAGTTCCCATTCATTATCTTACGACGCGCGCCTGGGATATACATAAGCTACTGGACGCGGGCGGCATGCCAAGTTCACATGCTGCCGGCGTTGTCGCGTTGGCGAGCGCTTTGTGGTTTGTCGTGGGTCCCTCATCCCCGGTCTTTGCGACTGCGGTTGTCTTTGCCGCCATCGTGTTGTACGACGCCGGTGGCATTCGTCGACATGCCGGCGAGCACGCAGTGCTTCTCAATCGAATTGCAATGGAATTTTCTCAACGTGGGGAGTCGGCTGCAACCGTTCAAGAGGAAGGAGAGCGCCTTAAGGAGATCTTAGGTCATGAACCGAGCGAAATCATCGTCGGGGCTTTCTTGGGTCTCGCGATTGGAATTGCCTTTGGGAAATGGTGGTGAATGCGGTGCATTCGAGCGCTTGGCAACCTGCTCGCCATCTGCATACGGATATTGAGCGTAGGGCAGCTCACCCTCCGCATTCGGTCATCGTTTTCGCATTTGCTTTTGACAGTCTCGTCTGGGTTCGCCATCCCCTACGCGGTTGGGAGTTACCCGGCGGCAAAGTGGAGCCGGGCGAGACGCCGGAGCAGGCGGCCCACCGCGAGGCTTGGGAAGAGGCTGGGCTCAAATTGGAACATCTCGCATGGCTGGCCGAATATACCATTGTATTGCCAACAGGCACAAAAGGCTTCAAGTGGGTGTATACAGCCGATGTTTACGACGTAGCTGCAAGACCTCAGGGTTCTGAAATTGTGGACGTGTGGATACCACGACCAGCCATCAATCCCGCAGATGTGAGAATGGACGACACCGTGAGTCCAGTGATGAAGGACGACATGTTTTCGAATTTATTCCCCATTGCGCGTCAGAGATGGTTAGAAAGGAGGATGTCGGATGTTCCTCACCGATGCTCACAAGGAACAGATTGAGACGTGGTTAGCGGGGCTTTCCGAACGAGTAGCGTGGTTGCAGACGCTATCCCAGCAAAGTGACGCTTGGGAGCAAGATTTGACTTGGCGCCTTGCCGCCGAGCGCGCATTGCATACAAGCGTCGAGTACGTGACAGACATCTCGTCCCTTATCATCGATGCTTTGGTCATGCGCGACCCCGGCGGCTACGCCGACATTGTGAAGGTCTTGGTCGAAGAACAGGTTGTCGACGCACAATGGTTCGATTCGTTCACGGGCATCTTCGACCTACGCACGAAGTTGCTTCGCGATCACGCACAGGTCACACCGACCGAGATTCGCCAAGCAGTCGTGCGTTACGCAAACCAGTTTTCCCCCTTTATCGATGCGATCCGTGCATACATCAAGTGATACGGCTCAGGCTCACAGCGTGAATCACACGTCTGTGAGATTGTCCGGGATATAGACCGTGACCTTGCACTGCTTCACTCCAAACTGCAAGGCATTTCTCCTAGATGGCATCAGCACGTCGATGTGACGTCCGCGAATGGCGCCGCCGGTATCCTCGGCGATGCGCCAGCCCACCCCCTCAATGTACAGTAGGCTTCCATACGGAATCACAGTAGGATCGACGGCAACCGTTCGGCCCGTTTTCGCAAAAGTGCCGGTTGCGGTGATGCCAAAGCCAGGATCCCCGGGATCTTTACCCGTCGAAATGCGATCCAAGTTGTATGCCGTGATCGTAAAAAGATCGCTTTCCTTGCGATATTTGCGGATGTCATAATCACGGCCAAACACGGTGATGGCACTTGGCTGTGTGGACATATCTGTCCGCTGGTACACATGGTGGGGTCGCACGCAGTCACCTGCGGTAGCCGGCGCTTCGCCCCACCATAACGATGTACTCACAACCGCCGCAATGCAAAAGCCAGATAAGTGGTAACTGTTCATGTCTGTAATATGTATCGCAGGCGGCGAAACATACATCGCAAAAGTACATTCGCGAGCCAAAAGGCAAAGGGCTGCAGGCAGTCGATACCTGCAGCCCTTTGCGGGAAACATGGGATTCGTAGATTAGTACATTTTCCTTACAGCTGTAAGGTGGTTGCCCCAATACGATCCCGGTTTGACGCTCAGGAAGCCAACCTTTCCGAGCCCTCCGCCGCACTGAATCATTTCGCCATTGCCTGCGTAAATGCCAACGTGTTTACCATACTCGAAAATGAGCAGATCGCCTGGTTGCAAGTTTGACTTGGGTTCCCTGATTCCCACTTCGTAATACTGCATGCGGGACGACGTGGTGAACTTATAGCCAAGCGCATGATGGTACACGTACTCGACAAAGTTGGAACAATCAAACCCGTATTGCCCTCGGTCTTCGTTATGCCCCCAAATGTACGGGGTACCAAGTTTGCTTTCTGCCACTCTGAGAACAGCGTTGGTTTTTACCTGATACGAGGCGTTTTCGCTGGCCAACGGACGAATGTTGTGATCGATCGAAACCCCTGGCGGCAGATTTACACTTGCCATAGCTATCGTCGATCCCAGTGCGAGCGTGGTTATGGTTGCAGCGACGGTGGAGATTGCCTTCTTGAACATCAAATTCCTCCTAAAGCCTCCGAGGTTAGTTGACGGGTTCGGTGGAAGAACAGTCCCTACGCCCCGGCTGTGCCGGATGGCGATTCACCCCATGTATTGCAGTCCCCCGTACCTGAAATTCAGGATTCGGCTGTTTTTGTGAGTTGTACGTAAAAGGTTATCACGGCGGTAAACCCAATTCCTTATGAGATCAATGGTGCAATTGGCAATCTACTCACGCTAATAGATGATTGTTGACAATATTGTCGGTTCATATCGTGATCGAAACGGGCATAGATTGGGGGCAAGGGAGCATGTGACAGGTGGATTCGTTCTTAGGGGGTGTTCGTATATGCGGCGCACAAGTATTGAAATCGAAGGTGTTACGCACGGTCAGACGCCGATCCCGCAAGGGGCCAGGATAGGGCCATTCGTTTTTTCCTCAGCGATTGCCGGTGTCGATCCCGCGACAAAACAAATTCCGCCCGACCCGTCGCGACAGGTGGAGTTGGCGTTTCAAAACGTCGCCGCCTTTATGCGCAATGCTGGAGGCAGGCCCGATGACATCATCAAGATGACGGTCTACGTCGATGATGACGACATGCGAGCCCTGGTCAATGAGGAGTGGGTCAAGATGTTTCCTGACCCGGCATCCAGACCGGCACGACACGCGATTTGCGGGCCGTTGCGACGGGGTGCACGCGTTCAACTAGAAATCATCGCGGTCATCGCGCAGGAGGTTTAAAGATGGCGAAAATCGTCTTAGGTGTTGGTTCCTCCCATAGCCCGCAAGTAAGTAGTCCGTCCGAGGTGTGGCCCTTGCATGCCCAGCGGGATCGCGAAAATCCGGACACACAGTATGAACAGCGGGAGCTACAGTACGCGAACGTCCTGGCACCACAACTTCGGCCGGAGGTTTGGCAACGTAAGTACGAGCAGTGCCAAATGGCAATCGACCACTTACAAACGGTGATTGCACAAGTAAGCCCTGATGTCATCGTCGTCATCGGAGACGACCAAGAGGAACTGTTTTGGGACGAGGTGAAGCCGGCGTTCGCCGTGTACTGGGGAGACGAAATCGTCGATTTACCACACCGTTTGGAAGACTTACATCCTTCTCTTCGCCCTGTGATCTGGGCCTGGCACACGACGGATGAGCCTGTGCGCTACCGGACCGAAAGCAACTTGGGCAAGCACATCTTGCTGCGCATGACGGAAGAAGGGTTTGACGTTGCACAAAGCAGGACGCAACTGCGAGATCGGTCTTTGGGACACGCGTACACGTTTGTGAAACGGAGGTTGGTGCCACAAGACATCCCAATGGTACCGGTCTTTATTAACTGCTTCTTTCAACCGAATCAACCGACTCCGGCGCGTTGTTATGAGTTCGGGCAGGCGCTGCGGAGGGCAATCGAATCATGGGATGCCGATCTGCGCGTGGCCGTGATCGGATCGGGAGGCTTGAGTCATTTCAAGTTGGATGAATCTTTGGATGAACTGGTCATCCGGGGACTCCAAAATAAAGATGCAAGCATTTTGAAAGCGCTTCCCAGGGATCGGCTGGAGGGGGCTTCGGGTGAAATTCTGAATTGGATCGCGGCCGCAGGAGCCGTTGAACACCTGCAGCTTGAGTATCTCGAATATGTGTCTGGCTATCGCTCACCAGCCGGTACGGGTGTGGGTATGACGTTTGCCATCTGGAGATAAGAGGTGACATGGTTACATGAATGACATCCGTACCATTGAGCGGAGGACTGTTGAGCTGAGTCACGGCAAGACAGTCGTTTGGGAGGCCGGATCGGGGGACCCCGTGGTGCTATTGCACGGTGTTCGATTTTGGGAAGGAGGGGATTATTGGATTTCCACGATTCAAGCACTCTCCGCACAGTTTCACGTGTATGCGCCCGATCTGATGGGGTGGGGCGATGGGGAGAGGCTGTTTGTCGAATATTCGTTCGCATACCTTGTCGATTTCGTGCGAGAACTGCAGGATGCGCTGGGACTTACATCTGCTCACATCGTGGGTCACTCGATGGGCGGTTGGGTCGCGGCCCTGCTCGCCTATGAGAGCCCAGAGCGAGTTCGCACGCTTACATTGGTGGCGAATGGTGGCATGTCCACTTCCACGCCGCACATGATGAAACAGGTGCAGGTGCCTACTCGTGAGGAGCTTGTGCAGTATGCCCGGGGAATCGGGCAGATGCGTGAGAGCGAAATCAACGAGGCCGTAGAAAGATGGCTCGCGCGTGTCGAACGGCCCGATGCAGTGGCTGCGTACACGCTCATCATGCGGCACATGACACATCCGATACACCGAGCCCGATATAATCTCCGCCGAAGATTGCGATACATCAAGGCACCGACGCTCATCGTCTGGGGGGAGTTTGATTTGGTCAATAGCGTCGAATTTGGCAAGGAAATGTATCAGGCCTTACCTGCCGCACATATGGTCGTCCTACCTTGCGGCCACGACTGTGTAAAGGAACAGCCTGATGCCTTTCACCAGGCACTCATCCCGTTTTTACGGGAGTACGCGAAGGGGGATGGACCATGAAGTCCAAATCGTCTTTCTGGACGTATCAGAATGGCATTATTGTGATGATGTTTTTTGCCTTCGGTCTTGTCTTTATGGACCGCCAGAGCATTACGTTTCTTGAGCCTTTTATTATTCCCGCGCTGCATTTGAATAACGCGCAAATAGGTATGTTCGCTTCTGCGTTGTCCGTTTGCTGGGGCGTATCTGCGTGGTTTTTCTCAAGCTATTCCGATCTCATCGGCCATCGCAAACCTATTCTCGTCATCTTCATGGTTATTTTTGCCCTGACATCTGTGCTATCGGGCGTCGTGGGGTCGTTTTTGGCGATGTTTTTCGTCCGCGCCCTGATGGGGCTCTCCGAGGGACCTGTGTTTCCCATCGGCGCAACAGCGGTCAAATCCGTCTCGACGCCAAGTCGACAGGGCTTTAACATCGGCTTTGTGCAAAGCGCCAGTGGTTTACTTGGCAGCGCGATCGCGCCGCTCGTCGTCGTCGGATTGGCCAATGCGTTCAATTGGCGTGTCGCCTTTTATCTATTGGCGATCCCGGCACTTATTCTCACGCTGATAGTGGCGAAATACATGCGTGAACCGCAAATTCGGTATGAAGATACACAGGCAGAAGTGCATCGGTTGCGCTGGTCCGACTACAAGGTGATCTTCCGCAATCGGAACACGTGGCTGTGCCTGATTTGTTCTATTGGTTTTATCACATGGTTGATTACATTTGCGACCTTTGCCCCTGTACTGATGACCGAGGTTGACCACATCAGCACGACACAAATGAGCTGGGCCATGAGTGCATTCGGCTTCGGATCATGGATTTGGGGATTTGTCGTCCCATTCATCTCCGATCGCATCGGCCGCAAACCCGCATTGATCGCCTCTGGCCTCTTAGCGACATTGGCGCCACTCGTGCTTGCGGAGGTGCACACGGGAATCGGCGTGCTGATTGTCCTTCTGTTCGTGCTTGCCATCGGTCAAGGCTTTTCTCCTGTCGTGATGTCCATCATTCCCAGTGAGTCTGTGCCGGCCGTGTTTGCGGCATCGACCATCGGATTGATGATGATGATTGGCGAAATTTTTGGTGGTACTGTCGTGCCTACGCTTGCGGGCGTCGCAGCCGATCATTTCGGATTGACAATGCCGATGTTCATTGCAGCAGCGGGATCGTTCCTCGTTTTCTTGATTGGCTTTGGCGTTCGTGAAACAGCGCCACGTAAAGTCGGTCAGACTCGTCGCGGGGGAAACCAGGCCAATGCATCGATGCCTTCCGTTTAATAACGCTTACAATGGGTGGTGAAGGATATGAAGTATGGCAAACTTGACCGATCGCTTCTCGAAAACGTGCGTGCGAAAGTGCAGCGCGGATTGTTGCCACAATGGGCGTTTACCGATCCGGATGTGTTTCAGGTAGAGCTCGAGCGCATTTTCGCAAGGACGTGGAATTTCCTCGGGCACGAATCTGAGGTCGCACGTCCGGGGGACTATGTCACACGCTGGATTGCGCATGATCCCGTCTTGTTGGTTCGTGATGCAGAAGGCAAAGTGCAAGCTTACCTCAATTCCTGCACACACCGCGGTACGAAACTGTGTACAGCCGACTTTGGAAACAAAAAAGCCTTCACCTGTCCGTACCACGGCTGGACGTTCAATCTTGCGGGGGAACTCACCGGCATTGTCGCAGGAAATAAAGTCTACGGCGAGGAGATGGATCGCAGTCAATGGTCATTGCGGAAGATCCCACGGGTTGAAAGTTATCAAGGCATGATATTTGGATCGCTGAACGAGCATGTAGAACCTCTCGAAACATTTCTAGGGGACATGAAGTGGTATTTTGACTTGATGCTGGGTCGTAGCGATCACGGCATGGAGGTACGCGGCATTCCTCAGCGATGGATCATCCACACCAATTGGAAAATTAGTGCCGACAACTTTGGAGGAGATCCTTATCATACGGCGATGACGCATCGGTCCACCGTTGAATTAGGGATCAGCCCAAAAGATCCTATGTATGCAAGCTACGGATATCAAATCGTCTTGGATAACGGGCACGGCATCAACATCGTTACGCGCCGCAAAGACATGAATGTGCCGCCGTTTCAGGGACTTCCACAAGACATGTGGCCAATGTTTGAACGCAACCTCGATCCGGTGCAACTAGACGTCTTTCGCAACACGATGATTACGGTCGGTAACTGTTTCCCGAACCTGTCATTCGTCAGTCCGATGCATGGGACAGGAGGGCCGGATGAGCCACTGACATCGTTTGTCAATTTTAGGGTATGGAGGCCGCTCACGCCGACTTCGATTGAAGTGACATCGTGGTTGATGGTAGATAAGGATGCCCCCGAAGCGTTCAAAGAAGCATCCTACCTTAGCTACGTCGGTTCCTTTGGCCCGGCAGGCACGCTAGAGCAGGATGATGCGGAAATCTGGACGCGCGTCGCCGAGGCTAGCCAGGGATGGATGACGCAGGACAAAGACGTTCATTACAACAATGTTCTCAACTATTTAATGGGTTTAGACAGAGTTGAACCGGATCCATCATGGCCGGGGCCGGGCGTGGCGTATCCAACGTGTTATCTAGACGCCATTTCGCGGGCCTTTTACGAGCGCTGGATCGAATGTTTACTCGATGACGCGATTTGACCTCGATAGCTGCACGTGAAAGAGGTGGAGCATATGCACTATGATGACATTTGTAGATTCTTGTATACCGAGGCTTCACTACTCGATGCACGCAAATATGAGGAGTGGCTGGATCTGTTGGATGACAATATCCGCTATCGAATGCCGTTGCGTGCAACGCGGGACTTCAAAGACCCTTGTGACATCGTGAATGATATGACGTTTTTTGACGAGACAAAGCAAAGTCTTCGCACTCGGGTGGAACGACTTCGTACAACCTCCGCATGGGCAGAGAATCCCCATACCCGCACGCGTCACGTGGTCACAAATATCCTCGTGACTGGGGAGAATGGCCCGGATGAGGCGACCGTGCAAAGCTATGTGTTAATCCTCCGCAGCATTCGTGACAAACCTGATGTGGAGCAGCTCTTCGGCGAGCGAATCGACGTGATTCGCCGTGTGGACGGGGCGCTAAAACTGGTGGAACGAACCGTTCATCCAGATCAGACGGTTTTATCCATGCTTAACTTGAGTATCTTTGTGTAATCTGCAAGCTGCTTTTTCTCTCGACCAAAACTCGCTGCCCACCCATGTCGGTGGGCGTTTTTACGTGGCGCAGAGAGTAGAAGAACATGAACCCCGCTGCAGGGGAAGCGGGGTTCATGAGGCACTTATGCCTGGGCATTGGTAGAAGTGGTGTCAGAAGGCGATGTTGTCGATTGAGCTCCTTGAATATGAGCACCTTGCGGGAAGGTCCCATTCACCCAGTTCGTAATCCACGAATCAAGGTGCGATTGGATATTGGTCTCTTGCGACGATGTCAACTTTCCCTGGGAGACAGCCGCATTCAAATCGGACTGAATCGTCGATTCCAAATCGGAAATCAGCGTAGATACTGCGATATCCTGTGCCGACGCAACATCGGCCAGTGTCTTGCCCGCTTTTAGGTCGCTTTCCAGCGCCGATGTACTCAGATTCAGGTCTTGAGCCGCAGTTGAAATGAGGCTTCCCTCAAGGGCAAACCTTGCACCCCATCCTACGCGGTGGAATCTGGCGGGATGGTTTGGCAACTTGCCGTTGACCCAATCGCTTATCCATGTATCGAGATGAGATGTAAGCATCGTCTCCTGTGCACTCGAAATTTTCCCATCGGTAACCTCGGTCTTTAGCTGTGTTTGCACGCTTGCATTCAAGTCCGATGTCAACGTAGATGTTGAAACACCTTGCGCCGACGCGATGTCAGCCAGTGTCTTGCCTGACCGCAAGTCATTTTTCAGTGTCGCAGTGCTTATATTGAGATCTTTAGCGGCTGTTGCAAGCAAGAGTTGCCGTAGTTCCAATGGATCCCGACGCCTTTCGGCTTGTCGGTTGCTGGACGTGCTCTTAGAACCCGTCTGGGTCGATGCGAGCACAGTGTGGTGAGATGAGTGTGACACAGATGCGAATACTGCCGTCGAACCAAGCCCGAACGTGAGTGCAGTTGCTAGGGTGCCTAGAATGGTTTTGCGTGTGAAGTGATACGCCATGTCTGTTACCACCTCGATACCGTAATTGGGAGCTTCGTGGCTCGACATGAACATAACACCCAAGTATTGAATTTTGATCGAAGTAGGCAAAGATATTCCTCGGTACCCATGTACATGACCATGAGAGGTTAAGGGGAGACGTCGCTTGGACTGCCACTTCCTTGAAACGCATCAAGCGTCTGACGCATGGCGTCGCTCGGTGAGTTCGCGTACACAGGATTGCCGATGTCGTTCACGATGTGTGCAATCTCGCTACCAGGCTGACCATTTAACCACACCGTCGTTGCATGCGTTATGCTAATGCCAGGTGCGTCTGGCACTTCGATCGCGCTGTTTTGCACGACGGCAGCATCCCGGAAGTAGGAATAGACGCCGATCCCGAAAACCTGGTTTGACGTGACATTGGCCGCGACTTTGTACGAGGCGTAACCGTTTACGGTTCCATTGTGGCTCATCCACGCGGCCTGATTCGGCACATCGTAGGGATCCTCTGATTGGTAGAAGTAGACACGTCCGCCGTTTCCGTTCCATAAGGTTTGATATTGTTCGTGATGTTCATTAAACAGGCCATACATGGTCACGTCATCGCCATTGACAACCAATCCGTTGGCATCCACATTTTGATTCCAGCCAACTCCTGTGCCGTGATCGGCCCGCCATAGCCAAATGTCGTCGCCGATAACATGATTACTGTTGATGACCAGGGAAGCATCGGTCGTTCCGGGGCGCGCTCCACCGACACGGAAGGTCAGGTCGTATAGTATGGTGGGATTACTTGCGTAGTCAAAGTGCGGCGAATGAAATTGTGCCTGACCATGATCTGACCCAATGGTCATCAGGGCCGGGGTGCGTTTTGCGCCAGCATCGATGATGAGGCCAGCAATGCGGACGCCTCCAACGTCGGCGACGGACATGGCCTGTTGCCCGTTAGCCGCAACCAGAGTCGGAAAGCCAAGGCCCATCACAATCGTGTCTGGATGGGTGATCCGGATCGTATCCGTAATCTGATAGGTACCTGGTGTGAAAATGAGGTTTTTGCCTTGATCGAGTGCACGGTTAATAAGAGCGACCGGTGTATTTGGGAATGCAATGAAGAATTGATCGATGGGAATCGAGCGCCCGGGCGTCGCACCATTCTCCCAACTCACACCTTGGCGATTTGTCTGCAATGCAGGTACAAAGACGTTAAACTTGCCTTGATTGTCCATGTACAGGTACGGCTTTTCAGCGATCACGGGCGTCTGCTGAACCACCGTATACGGCTCTGCGGGCCATGTTCCGCTCGGTGGATTTGTGTCACCGACGAAAACCATATTCCATACGCCGTTACTCCAGTTGCCGTACTGATTGTTGCGCGACAACCACTGCTGCTGGGACGCAGGAACGACTTTGCCATCGACCACGGAGTCAGCCATAAAACCTCCGCTTGCATAGCCAGCTCCCCATGAAGACGTGAAATCGAATAAATCTAGGTTTCCTTCGACATGCACCCGCCGAATTGGGGCTTCTTGTGAGACAGCCCATTGCATTCCTTGCGGATCCCACTTGACGCCGTTATCGGTAACGCCAGCGGTTGGATCGACCGTAAGGTTTTCGACTGAGCGCCAGAAGTTGTCTGTGGCGTTGCCATCATTGTACTGTGCGTTGGCGTTAATGTTGCCGTCAATGGTGACGTCTCCAGGATTCTGGCCTAGTCCGGCAACCTGTGTGTAAAATCCTTCTTTAACGTCGACTTGATAACTACCCGGCTTAAAGAGCAATGCATATCCCTGGCTGGCGAATTCGTTGGTCTCCTGCTGGCTGTAGATTGTATCTGCAACTTGCTGGATACTGGAACTCGGCATAGAAGGATCGAACACATACACGTTAGGGCCGAAGATCGTATGATTGGCGTTAGGTATTGGCATAGCAGGTGTATCGGCACTGATCACGGTCAATCCAGGACTGCACACAAGGGACACGCATCCAACTGCACTGAGCCACCATCGAATTTGCATGGGCAAACCATCCCCCTGGTTCTCATAGTTTGTAAAGAGGTGCAGACATGAATAGTACGTTAACGCAGACGTAGACCGCTGCCTTACACCACCTCCACGCCGGCTCAGATTTGCTAAAACGTTAAAGCAAAGGCCACGAGATTGTAAGAGAATGTTCAAGATCATGCATAAGCGGTTGCGTGAGGTTTAGAACCATTGTGGTCAGTAGGGGGACGGTGGGGATGAGAGGCGAGCCGCATACACGCAGGCGCAGTAAGTACCTGCTAGCCATGCAAATCTTGGCTCGCGGAATATTCAAGTGACCCACCAAGCATCGCGAATACACGATTGAAGTACGAGTTCCAGAATTTCTGAAGACACCCGATAGGTTACCTGTCGCTTTCCTTTGTGCCGCACCAGTTGAATCATCCCATCACCATACAGGTATGCAGTAAACTCATACATGCGTTTACCTTGCTTTACGCGAATGAAAATTGGGTTTTTGTTCAAGGCAGGAATTGTGCCATACTCGAACAGAAAATCTGCGTTATTAAACGCCACAATGAACCGATCTCGATCCCGACCGCGTAGTTCCGTGCCGTATACGTTAACGGAAGAAATCTGCGGATTTTCAAGCTTAGGATGTATCTCAAATTTTGAAATCAACTTGTTCATCAACAAGCTGGGCGGAGTCAGCAAAAAGGCGCCCAGCGGCAGGACGACAGCAGATGCGTAAACAAGCCAATGCGGTATAGGCGGCAACGCGGATTCCCCCTCACCAAGTGCCAGCTCCGGCTTAAATATTATAGCTCGTTGCGCCTCAACTCTTATACCCTTCAGAGCGGATTTATTTGGATAATTGTCGAAAAGCTTGGTTGTTGCATATAAATTTGATTTGGCACTGAACCGATTTGTCAGCATGGCTAGACTGGGTTCAGAGGCTGAGGACATCACGCTACTTCGTTAGGTCACGCCTTTTTGGCTAGGTAACGCTGAACATGTGTGCGATCGCAAACAAGGTCGGTGGGCTTTCTGCCTTGCTCAACGGATGAGTTCGGGAATGAATATGACGAACTCAGCACAGGAAGGGATTTATTGAAATGCACAGAATTTGTTTGTGAGTGTGCCATCCTGGTACAGTGCAACGTTATCGCGGTAGCCGTGTGCAGTTCCGATGTGGCTGAAGGGGGAGTATTTCTGTTGTTGCGATGGCATTGGTTTATGGATACGAGTCCCCTGCGCGAGTCCCCAGCGTTTCGTCGGCTCTGGTTGGGGACTGGTATATCCACCTTCGGCGGTTATATGAACACATTTGCGGTAACGCTTCAACTGTACAACCTCACACATAGTTCGCTAGCCATTGGTTTGGCGGGATTGTGCAGCGGAATCCCTACGATGGCTTTCGGTTTGCTCGGCGGCAGCATCGGTGATTCTATGGATCGACGGAAACTTGTTCTCGCCGCGACGAGCGGGCAAACGGCAGTATCCGCACTCTTTGCGGCGCAAGCGTTTATCGGAGTGAAGTTGCAGTGGCTTCTCTACATTCTATTGATTGCGCAGTCGTTATTCGGGGCAATCAACGCACCGGCACGTCGGACATTTTTGCCCCGTATTTTACCGAAACACCGGATACAGGCCGGTGCCGCATTAAACACCGCGTTCACTCGTTTTGGCGAAGTGGCTGGGCCGTCTTTGGCCGGCATTTTGGCTTCGCTATGGGGATTTCAAGTATGCTATGCCATAGACACAATCAGCTTTGCTGCGGCGCTTTACGGTGTCGCTCGTTTACCTGCGATGCCTCCGGAGGGGGGAGCCATCCCCAGAAACTTGCGGTCTATTGGTGAAGGCCTGCGCTTCGTTGTCACGCAACCCGTTTTGTTGGGGGCCTTTTTGGCTGACCTCAATGTGACCGTGCTTGGGGCTATCACACCCCTGTTGCCAGCTCTCAATGCGGCCCGCTTCGAGGGGCGGCCCGATACCCTGGGATTTCTCATGGCTGCGACAGGCATTGGTGGGCTCATGTCTCTTATCATATCCGGCCCGCTTCGTCACCTCTCGCGCGAGGGTCGTGGCATTTTATTTGCCTGTGCGTTTTGGAGTATGAGCGTGATGGGGGTCGGACTCGTTAAGAGTTTGTGGTTAACGCTGCTTTTGCTTGCCATCGCTGGCGCTGCAGACACCATACTTGTTGTGTTACGTTCGACGCTTGTCCAAGTGAGCACGCCGGATTCATATCGGGGGCGTGTCAGCGGTATGGACTATGTCGTGGGGACTGGAGGTCCTAGATTAGGTAGCGTACGTGCAGGTTTAATCGGGACTGTTCTTCCCCCTGGTACCTCGATTTTGATCAGCGGTATCTCATCGCTCGTCGCGATCGTTATTCTCTCCGTGTCTATACCGGAATTCGCAGCCTACACAACGCAAGCGGGTGAGACAATTGCTGACGAAACCCTGTGAAGCTGTCCTGTAGATGGTGTCCCGTTATCCGAATGAGAGCTTGCCGGGACATGGCATCGTGAGTTAGTGGTTAGGACGCAATACCAAGCCAAAGCAAGAATTGTTCGTAGATGGCTGGCCATGCACCAGTTAGCAAGTCAAGTAGTAGCTGAACCATCGAGTTTCACTCCGTCCAGAGTCAGCATCACATTTGATCGACTAACAGTCGCGCGCTTTCCGTAACCGATGACGAAATTTCCAGGCCGCATAGGAGTTTTGATCACGCTGCTATAGAGCAACAAAAATTTAGATAATAATTGTGCATCAACATAATACGGGTGTTTGTTTTAATCTGAAATATTTTGTGGTGGTGCTATCTCGTATGATGTATAAGATGTCGGATACACGAGGGGCTTATGCAAGATGTGTAGAGTACGTCGCGCTTTAGCGGAAGAAATATGGTAGAAGTCTGTTAGCAAACAAAAATGCGGACCCCAAGGCATGTCCCAGGAATCCGCAGCGCGCTGGTTTTTTGGCGGAGAGGGTGGGATTCGAACCCACGGTGCCCTTGCAGACACGGCGGTTTTCAAGACCGCTGCCTTAAACCACTCGACCACCTCTCCAGGTGAAACAAGATGGGGTTGAATACAACCCCATCCGAACTCTCTGGAGCGGAAGACGGGATTCGAACCCGCGACCCTCGCCTTGGCAAGGCGATGCTCTACCCCTGAGCCACTTCCGCATGTCATGCACAACAAACTGCACTAATTAAATTACAAGGTCCGTCGACGTTTGTCAAGCAAATTTTTGTGCGAACGTGTTTATAGAAAAAAGTAACCCATATGCATAAAGGCACGAGCAACGGTCCATAATATGAGCACAGGAGGTTGATGTACCGCAGTAACGATCCAAGTGTTCGTTCCGTGTGGTCGTGTCAACAACCTGACTACAGGAGGTTGATGTACCGCAGTAACGAATCTTAAGTGTTCGTTGATGTGGTGGTATCAACAGCCTTAGCAAAAGGACGGCAGTAACGCCGTCCTTTGTCTTATGTCAGCGTCATTGTATGGGTAAGCTACGTCTGCGATGAGAGTGGAGGGATACGCGTGAAAGCGGTGACGTACCAAGGCATGCGAAACGTAGAAGTAAAGGACGTTCCGGAACCTGAAATCGAACATCCTGAGGACATTATTGTAAAAATCACTTCAACGGCCATTTGTGGTTCTGATCTCCACCTCATACACAACATGATGGACAATATGCAACCGGATTTCATAATCGGACACGAACCCATGGGTATTGTGGAGCAAGTGGGGCAACACGTAACCAAGGTAAAAAGGGGAGACCGTGTTGTAATCCCTTTTAATATCGCATGCGGACGTTGCTACTATTGTCAGCATGGACTGGAAAGTCAGTGTGACGAATCAAATCAAAATGGGGAAGCAGGGGCGTATTTCGGGTATTCAGGTACGTTCGGTGGCTATCCTGGCGGACAGGCTGAGTATTTACGCGTGCCATTCGCAAACTTTACACCTTTTGTTGTCCCGGAATCGTGCGATCTCGAGGATGAGCAGTTGCTTTTCCTTTCCGATATTTTACCGACTGCCTACTGGGGAGTTGATAACGCCGGCGTGAAAAACGGTGATACAGTCGTTGTGCTCGGGTGCGGACCCGTCGGATTGCTAGCCCAGAAGTTTGCCTGGATGAAAGGAGCAAACCGCGTGATCGCAGTTGATTATATTGGTTACAGGCTCGAACACGCGAAGCGAACCAATCATGTTGAAACGCTTGATTTCACAGAGGAGCAGAATTTTGGCGAATATATTCGCGAAATCACCGGCGGTGGGGCGGACGTCGTGATCGACTGTGTCGGCATGGACGGCAAAAAGACCATTGTGGAGCAGGTTGAGAGTCTCTTGAAACTGCAAGGGGGTACACTCGGACCCATCCAAGAAGCTGCACAGGCCGTTCGTAAAGGTGGTACCGTGCAGTTGGTTGGCGTGTATGGTACGCGCTACAACCAGTTTCCTTTAGGGGACTTTTTCGCGCGAAACATTACCTTGAAAATGGGGCAGGCTCCGGTTATACACTACATGCCTTCGCTATTCGAGATGATCGTCGATGGGCGAGTTGACCCGACGGACATCATTACACACCGCCTCCCGCTTGCGCAGGCAAAGCGCGGATACGAAGTTTTTGATGCTAAGGAGGATAACTGTATCAAAGTCGTACTAAAACCCTGAGTTTACGATCGTTTTAAAACCTGGAGTTTGCCCAAACGAAGCTTCGGGATGGCACTTATGTCCGACCACCTGATACGGTCCGCCGCCATTTTAAAGTTTTTCGCGAGAAGGGCTTGCACTCTTTCGCAAATCATGATAAGTTATTCAACGTCGATTTTGTTCTGCGTGCCCGTAGCTCAGCCGGATAGAGCGTTTGACTACGAATCAAAAGGTCGGGAGTTCGAATCTCTCCGGGCACGCCATAAAATCCCGGAGTGGCGGAATTGGCAGACGCACACGACTCAAAATCGTGCGGGAAACCGTGCCGGTTCGAGTCCGGCCTCCGGGACCATCGATGTTACATATTCATGGTGTTACGATTTGCGGGGCTATAGCTCAGTTGGGAGAGCGCTAGAATCGCACTCTAGAGGCCAGCGGTTCGAATCCGCTTAGCTCCACCATGATCCTCGATAGCTCAGCGGTAGAGCATCCGGCTGTTAACCGGAGGGTCGTAGGTTCGAATCCTACTCGGGGAGCCAAGGCACCGGCCCCATGGTCAAGTGGTTAAGACACCGCCCTTTCACGGCGGTAACGCGGGTTCGAATCCCGCTGGGGTCACCAGGGCGGTTAGCTCAGGGGGAGAGCACTCGCTTCACACGCGAGGGGTCGGCAGTTCGATCCTGCCACCGCCCACCATTAGATTTC
Source organism: Alicyclobacillus hesperidum subsp. aegles (assembly GCF_027923525.1). Lineage (NCBI taxonomy): Bacteria > Bacillati > Bacillota > Bacilli > Caryophanales > Alicyclobacillaceae > Alicyclobacillus > Alicyclobacillus hesperidum. The sequence goes on from NZ_BSBJ01000001.1 coordinate 147,370, forward strand.
AAGATATATGGGCTCATAGCTCAGTCGGCTAGAGCGCACGACTGATAATCGTGAGGTCGGTGGTTCGAGTCCACCTGGGCCCACCATATGGTGAAAAACCGCAATCGATATGGTTGCGGCTTTTTTGTGCATATGATTATAATTGCCAAAACGATTATTGCCGTAGATGTTATATAGATATGGAGGGGTCGTATGGCGACGCGAGTTGATGTTGCGAAAAGGGCTGGGGTTTCTCCATCGACGGTTTCTCGGGTACTAAACGAAAGCGGTTACGTTGCGCCGGATGTCCGCAAACGTGTGCTCCAGGCCGTCAGCGAACTTAATTATGTCCCAAATCGAATAGCGCGGAGCTTAAAGATGAAACGCTGTGGACAGTTTGCCTGTGTCATCTCATCGCTGAGCAACCCGTTCTATCATGAAATGCTTATGGGAATTGAGGAGGAGGCCTTACGACGTGGCTATACATTTTCTTTATACAATATGACTCGTGAGAAAGAGGGATACATGCGGCTCATTTTAGAGGGCTTTTATGATGGGCTTATTATACTTACACCATACGAAGTGATGAATGTTGTAAACCTCACCGAGCTCTCTGCGCAAATACCCATTTGTATTTATCGAGATCGAAGTATGGACTTTGGAATTCCGAATGTTCATGTAGATCTATACAATGCCATGACCGAAAACATTAACTACTTAGTCGGTTTGGGGCATACCAAGATTGCATTTCTTGGCGAGTACGACAACAAGGAGGAAAATCCCCGTTACGCAGGTTATATAGATGCCATGTGTAGGCACGGGATTTCCGTGGAGTCCGGACTGATCCAACTGATCCCTTATTTGAAGGATACGATGTCTGCTGGATATGAACGTGTAATTCGGATGTTGGAGCTAGGTGTTAACTTCACTGCGGTGGCGGCGTCCAATGATTTGTTGGCATTAGGCGCTATCCGCGCTCTGATGGAGTTTGGAATCAAGGTGCCGTCTGAAGTGTCCGTATTGGGGATCGATGATGTTGAATTGTCGCGTATTTCCACGCCTGCCCTGTCAACAGCACGTATACCCAAAACCCTAATCGGGATTGAACTTGTTCGAATGTTGGTAGATCAGATAGAAAACTTGACCACAGCTCATATATCAAAGCCTTTCTCCACAGAACTAGTAGTGCGTGAATCAACAGCTCCAAGAAAATGTTGACTCTATCAAACTAGATAACTATAATATTCCGTAAGTAAGCGTTTTCAATAGTGATTTCATTTTGTCTGTTTTGGAGGGATGCGATTTCACTGATGTGGTCTCGAGGCCATATGTAATCTTTTCTTGGATTTGAATGGACGTAAATAGCATAACGGGGGTGCAAAGTTGTGGGAATGAAGAAAGTGAGCATAGGGATTTCATCGGTTGCATTAGCAGGACTGATTTTAAGTGGATGTGGCACAGCGAATTCCTCCGGAGCGTCGTCGTCTCCGGCCACAGCCGCAACATCTTCGCCTACACAGGGAGCAGCGTCAACACATAGTCCTGTAACAATTACCGTTGCTGCATGGAATGACGCGGCAGATTCACTCAAAGCCGAGATACCTGGATTTGAGAAGAAGTATCCTTGGATTAAGGTGAATATTGAGTATGTCGATGGAACTTATCAAAAGATTACACCGGAATTAGTAGCAGGAAATGCTCCGGATATAATCCAAACTCAGCAACGCGACTTTCCCTATTTCCTCAATAAATTTCCCGGCGATTTTGTGAAGTTAAACTCGTTCATGGGCAAGATCAAAAATCAAATTGCACCTGTCGCCCTTAACCCAACCATGCAAAACGGTTCTATTTACGCTGCACCGTGGGATTTGGGGCCTGCTGCAGTTTATTATCGGAAGGATTTGTTTAAAGAGGCCGGAATTAACCCGAATAGTATTAAAACCTGGGCGGATTACTTAGCTGCAGGTAAGAAACTTACTGCCCATTTTCATGGGAAAGTAAAAATGCTGGCTGATAACATATCTGAACCTGGCCAGGGCATTGAGACGACATTGATGTTACTTGTGAACGAACTCGGGGGTAGCTACGTCAACAAGCAAGATCAAATTGACTTCACCACACCCCAATTACAAAAGGCGATGAGTACGATTCAATCTTGGGGCAAAGCGGGGATAATAGCTGATTCTCCTACATGGAATGATCAAATCGCGTCCTTCTCAAACGGACAGGTAGCAACTATCTTGTCGGCTGTCTGGTATGCTGGAACGATGATGAATAGTGCTCCTAAGCAAAGTGGTAAATGGGGTATTATTCCTCTTCCGGCATTCACACCAGGAGGACCAAATGAGGCAGATACCGGAGGATCGGTGCTGGCAATTACAAAGGATAGTAAGAACCCAACAGCGGCGTGGGATTTCATCAATTATTGCCTTTATACAGTTCCGGGAGAAAATGTGCAGTTAAAATACGGGCTGTTCCCGTCATGGCAAACTTATTACACTGCACCTGGAACAAGCTTTAACCAGAATTTCAGCTATTTCGGAATGCCTATTTATAAATTTTTTGCAGGTGTATCCAAGCACATTCCGACTACAAACTATGGCGGCTATTTTGCAGACTATTCGGAGCCACTTGCTCAAGCCTATGAAGCGGTGATCCAGGGTACTAACCCAATTCAAGCGTTAAAGACGGCGGAGCAGAGTGCGGCACGAATTTCTGGTCAATCAATTGCAAGCAACTGATCAACATCTAGTCTCCCGTGGGGTAACACTCACGGGAGGACAAATGGGGTGAGACTAATGCGGGTAGCTGACTCGCAATCGGTTGCAATGGAATCAAAAAGCTCAGTTTTAAAGAGATGGGGGAATCGGCGCTTCCGATTCGGAACTGTGTCAATCCCTATCTGGGTTCCTTATGCATTTATAATACCATTTTTCGTTATTTTTATAATTTTTATGTTGTACCCCATCATTGATACATTTGTCTTAAGCTTTGAAAACTGGTCATCCATGGGTAGTAAATGGGTTGGTTTGCAGAACTACAAACTTATCATTACGGATCCCGGGTTTTGGACCTCTCTCTTAAACGACGCTTTCGTGCTTCTGGTTCAAGTTCCTGTCATGTTGTTTATCGCAACAGTTTTAGCCGTCGCACTAAATAACAAGTCCATACGCTTTAAGTGGTTGTTTCGTCTACTGGTTTTCTTCCCTGTACTAGTTGACGCAGTGACGTACACAATAGCTTTTCAAATCATCTTTAATACTAACTTTGGTGTACTGAACTATCTAATCCACTTTCTTGGTATTGGAAATATCAATTGGACAGGAAACCCGTGGGCTGCTCGTATGGCCATTTTTATCGTGGTTACCTGGAGATGGACTGGTTACAATGCGATTATTCTACTTTCGGGCTTGCAGTCCGTACCTGATGAATTGTACGAGTCGGCTGTTGTTGATGGCGCTGGAAAAGTAACATCCTTCTTTCGAATCACCATCCCGATGTTGCGTCCCATCCTACTCTTTTGTGCGATATTGTCAACTGTAGGAACGCTGCAGCTTTTCACGGAGCCATATATTTTGACGGCCGGTGGGCCGGGAACTGCGACCGAAACGCCGATGCTTTACCTGTATGGGATCGGGTTCCAAAACTATAATTTCGGCCTGGCATCAGCTGGTACGTATATTCTTACAACTATTATTGGCATTTTATCTTATCTACAAATACGGGCGTCCAAAGGAGGCGACTACCGTGCGTAGTTCCGTCCCCATGAAATTTTTAATTTATGCATTTCTTATCGTAGCAGTTATTGTGTCGATTTACCCTATTTACTGGGTGTATGTAGCGTCGTCTCTTTCAGATTCGCAAATATTCCACTACCCTCCTTCCAATTGGTTTGGCTCTAACTTTTTAGATAACCTAAGAAGTTTGGAGTCGTCCATGCCAGTATGGAGGGACCTTGCGAATAGCGTCTTTGTGTCAGGTATCACGACTGTTAGTGTTGTTCTCTTTTCGTCGATGGTAGGGTTCGCGTTCGCAAAGTATGAGTTTTGGGGTAAAAGATTTTTGTTTTTTGTTGTTCTAATTACGATTATGATTCCAATGCAAACTACGCTTATTCCTTTGTTTCTGATTATTACCAAATTGCATTGGCAAAATTCATATCAGGCGCTTATTGTACCATTCTTAGTTAACGGTTTTGGTGTGTTTTTCATGCGGCAGCAAATGCAAGCTTTCCCCGAGGAACTCCTTGAAGCGGCGCGTATGGATGGGTCGGGTGAGTTTAAGACATTTTTCCGAGTGGTTGTTCCGAACATTCTTCCATCGATGGCTGCTTTGGGAATTCTGACGTTCCTACAACAGTGGAGTAATTTTATCTGGCCGCTGGTCGTTATTAACGACCGCACACGTTTCACAATCCCACTCATGCTGCAGCAGCTTGATCAACCTGGTAATGTTATACACTATGGTCCGATATTTGCCGGGGCGGCAATTGGCTTAATTCCCCTCATGGTGGTGTTTGTCTGCCTACAGCGATACTTTATCTCAGGTATCTATAGTGGGTCAGTTAAAGGCTAGTTGGCCATTTGAACTTCGTACAATTCTAGGAGGTGCAATCCTCATGGTGAACAAAAGGGATTGGGAAAACTTTGATGTTCTTCATCGGAATAGACTCCCGGCAAGGTCTTACTTCATTCCATTTGGTGATGAACAATCGGCGCTATCATATAATCGTGGATTATCGGATCGCGTACTGTTTCTCAATGGAAGGTGGAAGTTCTGTCTTTATCCAAATCCAGAATCTGTACTGAGTGGCTTCTTCGAGGAAGGCTTTGACGACACTAAATGGGCGTCAATAAGAGTTCCATCCAACTGGCAAATGGAGGGGTTTGGTCGCCCCCAATATACGAATGTGGTTTATCCGTTTCCGGTTGATCCTCCGTTTGTACCAAGCGAAAATCCTACGGGGTGCTATCGGCGATTATTCGTAGTGCCTGAGAAATGGGTGGGGCAGTCCATACACTTACGGTTTGAGGGTGTGGATAGTGCGTTCCACGTTTGGGTAAATGGTCATCAAGTAGGCTATAGTCAGGGTAGCCGTGAACCTTCGGAGTTTGACATAACGTCATACGTGCGTATTGGTAGTAACTTAATTGCCGTGCAGGTTTATCAGTGGTCCGACGGAAGTTATGTTGAGGATCAAGATATGTGGTGGATGAGCGGTATATTTAGGGATGTGTACATACTCGCACGTCCAAGCGTTCACATAAAAGATGTAACTATCCGCTCCTTGCTGGATTCAACTTATACGAACGGCGATTTAGAGGTTAGAGTGGATCTCTTCGACAACGTCGTAACGAGTAGTGCAACGCAGGTCGCCGTCAAAGTGTTGGATGATACCAAACAGTGCCTCTATCAAGAACAGCATGAAATTTCGAAGTCTGGGATTGTTTCGTTTGCAACCACAATTCAACGTCCGAAAAAATGGTCTGCGGAACAACCGAATTTGTATCATCTGGTTATTACTCTTTCAGCCGTCAGTGGCGAAACGCTAGAGGTGGTAGCTCAGCGGATCGGATTTCGAACAGTAGAACTCAAGAACGGTAGCATCATGATCAACGGCGTTCCTATCATGTTTAAGGGTGTTAACCGGCACGAGCATCACCCAGACCTTGGCCGGGCAGTTCCTTTTGACTGGATGGTAGAGGATATTCTGTTGATGAAACGGCACAATATTAATGCTGTTCGAACAAGTCATTATCCAAACGATCCGAGATTCTATGAGTTGTGTGACCTATATGGACTCTATGTAATTGATGAAGCCGATTTAGAATGCCATGGTTTTGACATTGCGGGCAACTGGGATCAACTTAGCGATGATCCGAATCTCGAACATGTATACATTGATCGAATGGAGAGGATGATTCAGCGGGATAAGAACCACCCCTGCGTGGTAATGTGGTCGCTTGGTAATGAGTCTGGCTATGGATGTAATCATATTGCTATGGCGAAGTATGCCCGACATCTCGATGGGACCCGCCTTCTTCACTACGAAGGGGAGACCAGAAGATTGCTACGTGATGGGATTGATTTACACCATGCTGTTATGGATGTGTACAGTACCATGTATTCGTCGATTGATGAGCTTTCCCAATTGGCGGAATTGGAACTGACTAAACCGCACATTTTGTGTGAGTTCGCACATGCTATGGGAAACGGACCGGGAAGTCTTCAAGAATACGTTGATCTGTTTTACAAATATCAGGGGAGAATACAAGGAGGCTTTGTGTGGGAGTGGATGGATCACGGAATTCGGAAGAACTCCGCAACTGGACAGCCTTATTTCGCGTATGGAGGAGATTTTGGCGATGAGCCAAATGACTCCAACTTTGTGATTGATGGTTTGGTATTTCCTGACCATACTCCATCTCCCGGGTTAGTTGAGTACAAAAAAGTGATTGAACCAGTTCGAGCCACAATGGTTGATGTTGATCAGGGTACAATTTTAGTTGAGAATCGATATGATTTTCTGAATCTTGACCATGTCCAGTTGTTGTGGGACCTAACGTGCGACGGGCAGATAATTGGTGGAGGTGTCGTCGAGCTTCCTGATGTGAAGCCACACTCATCTACTCACGTCAAGTTACCATATTTCAAGTGCCTCTCCACAGCGCCGTATGGTAAAATGTTGCTGAACGTGCGGTTCGTACTGAAACCAGGTCAAATTTGGGCAGAGCCGGGTCATGTGGTTGCGCATGCCCAATTTGGGTTGGAAAGCATGTCGATTGATCGTTACTATCCTTTCATCCCCACATCGGGGGAATTGCACATCGATGAAACGGACACCGCGTTAACAATTGTTGGAGATTACTTCTTATTAACGTTTAATAGGGTTACCGGCGGAATTGATAGGTGGATGTTCAGAGGTCAGGAAGTTATGGTGAAAGGACCGCGCCTTGGCTTTTGGAGGGCTCCGACGGACAACGACAACCCGCCAAACCGTGATATGGTAAGCATTGCGAAAGAGTGGCGTAAGTACGGTCTTCATGCCATGTGTCATCGGCTAGTTGACATGTCGTGGAGCAAATCTGCCAACAACTGCGTTTGTGTCCAAGTTCGTTCCCGCGTTGCCCCACCGAGCCTGGGCTGGGGGATCGAGGCAGTGTACCGTTACGAGGTGACACCAGATGGGCGAGTTTTGTTGGTAGTTGAAGGGGAACCAAGAGGCCTATACCCTGCCACGTTGCCACGGATTGGCCTGGACATGTTGCTTCCATTACCGCTAGATCAAATTGAGTGGTACGGAAGGGGACCTGGGGAATCGTATAGGGACAGTAAGCAGGCTAATTTAGTTGGGTTATATAGACTTAAACTGAAAGATATGTTTACCCCGTATGTATATCCACAGGAAAATGGTAATCGTTCTGATGTGGTGTGGGTATCTTTTACAGATATGCGTGGTGAAGGGTTGTTCTTAGGGTCGTCTTCAGTATTTAACTTCAACGCCCAAGTGTATTCTGTGGAGCAACTTGAACAGGCGCGGCATACTTACGAACTTGAACCAGAGCCTCGTATCACTTTGCACGTCGACCTTGAGCATTATGGACTTGGAACTGCGAGCTGCGGCCCGGGTGCATTACCCCAGCATCAACTTAGGACTAAAGAATTTAGATTTGCGATAACAATGCTGCCGTTTGCAAAGGATATGTTTACACCAAGTTCTTTGGCAAACACTGTACTATCGCTTACTACAGCGGATTCATTGGAGACCAAAACAACTGGTGTTTAAAGTAATCTTCGGCGATCGCTGGATAACCAGCGATCGCGTTTGTCCGTACGCACAAGACCCGCCTTTATGCAGCGGGTTTTTTGTTGTTCCCATCCCATATCCCGAACAATTACCCGCTTGACGGAACGAGCGCCTCGGGGTACGGTAACGTTATCGGGATGAGCCGAGTTGAGTGGGCAGACGTTGTCTGCTCGGATGAGAGGAGTCGAGTACATGCTGTTGATGATCGACAACTTCGATTCATTTACTTACAATTTAGTGCAATATTGTGCTGAATTAGGTGCTGATGTAGTCGTTCGCCGCAATGATGTGCCTTTGGACGAGTTGAAAGCCCTTCAGCCCTCTGCCGTCATTGTATCCCCCGGTCCATGCTCACCCAACGAAGCCGGAGTCTCCGTGCAGGCCATTCAGCACTTTGCTGGGCGTATTCCACTACTGGGTGTCTGCCTGGGCCATCAGTCACTCGCGGTTGCTTTTGGCGGAAAAGTTGTACGCGCCAGTGCGCCGATGCATGGGAAAACCTCAATGATTGCCCATTCCGGAACGGATCCATTGTTCTTCAATGTTCCTTCTCCATTTCGTGCAACGCGTTACCATTCGCTAGTCGTCGATCGCGCTAGCTTGCCTTCCAGCTTTTCTGTCACGGCCGAAGTTGATGATGTGATCATGTCTATGCGCCATATACCCACGGGTGCTGTCGGTGTGCAGTTTCACCCCGAGAGCATTTTGACAGACGAGGGAAGGCTGATGATCGCCAATTTCCTGCGGGAAGTTGCATGAGATGAACCGTTGCGAGATCGAGCAAAGGAGCGATTGGTGTGAAGTACGTGGAGTATTCGCCATCTGAGGCGGTGGATCCGTTTTACCTATACATGCGATTCCGTGAGCAATTGGGCAGTGGCCAGGCCTTTTTGCTGGAAGCCGGACGCGAAGATATGGAACGAGCTTATCAGATGAGTCTTGTCGGCGTTTGTCCAATCGTCGAAGCACAGGTGAGGGATCACGTTGTTTCGGTGTTTGCCGTACCGGAATTGGCAGCGGATTTGTTTTCGAATATCAGGTCCCACGGGGAAGTGGTTCCGCAAGCTCCTGTTTCGTGGGCGAGCGAGATCGTGGGCGATGTTTTGCATGTCAAAGTAGCGGATCCGTTCGCTGTATTGGAGCAGATGCGTCAGCTATTGCGCAACTTGTGCGCAGCCGGCGGGGAACAACCGTTTAGTGCCGGTTTTTTGGGATACGTGGGGTATGATGCCATTCGTTACCTCGAGCGACTGCCACAGACGACCGTGGATGACCGCGAATTGCCGGAAATTCGCCTGCAATGGCATGCTGGGATCGTTCAGCTTGTCGATGGTACCTTGCGCTTTTATCGGCAGGATGATGCAGAGCGGTTACGGAATCACGGTGGCATCAAGCGGGCTCTTGACCGCGTGCAAGCTGAGTTGGAAGACGTCGTAGCGCGTGGCCTTGGTGCCCCGAAGAGTCTTGCCGAGTTGGCGTTGCAGTCGAAGCGCGTGTCGCAAGTTACCTACGATATTCCGGAGGAATGGTTCTGTAAGAACGTGCGAACGGCGAAGGACTATATTCGGGCTGGCGACATCTTTCAGGTCGTGCTTTCTACACGGATTCGTATCGAGGGTGGATTGCATCCATTTGTCGCCTATAACCGTTTGCGACGGCTCAATCCCTCACCTTACATGTTCGTGGCGGAATATACTGGCATGATGCTCTATGGCGCAAGTCCGGAAGTGCAATTCCGGTGTATTGGGGGCTTGGCCGAGATGAAGCCCATTGCGGGTACAACCCGGGGGCGCGGCCAATCCGCTGATGAGGATGCGCGCTTGGTTGCGGAGTTGAAAGCTGATGCCAAAGAGAGTGCTGAGCATGTGATGTTGGTTGACCTGTGCCGGAACGATTTGGGGCGGATCGCGAAGAGTGGGACGGTTCGTGTACCCGACTTCATGGTGGTCGAGCGTTACTCGCACCTTTATCACCTGGTGTCGCGCGTCGAGGCCGAACTGCGCGACGATATAAGTGTATTTCACGCCCTGTTGACCACGTATCCAAACGGCACGTTGTCTGGCGCGCCAAAGATTCGGGCTATGGAAATTATTGACGAACTTGAGCCGGTGCGCCGAGGGCCTTACGGCGGCTTTGTCGGTATGGTTGATGCATGGGCTAATGCCAACACGGCCATCGTCATCCGTTCTGTGGTCGTAGTCGGGGAGGTGCAGTACGTGCAGGCTGGGGCAGGGATTGTCCTCGACTCAGTGCCGGAGCGCGAGTGGCAGGAATGTCACCACAAGGCTGGCGCCATCCTCGACGTACTCACGGGCGATTACGAGCCTGAGACACTGATTGCGAAATGACACTTGCATCTTTGGACGGCCTTATGATAATATATAGGTCGTCGCTTGCGTCCGTAGCTTAGTGGATAGAGCGCTGGCCTCCGGAGCCAGAGGTCGGGGGTTCGAATCCCTCCGGACGCGCCATAAGAAATGCAGTCGTACCAAGGCTTCTCGGTCACTCCGAGAGGCCGTCTTTTTTGTCTAAAGTGATACGATCTACGAACGATCTACAAATCTCCTCCACCCTCCATCATCTCGTGCAATTTTTGAACAGCCTGCTCCTGCATCTTACGGGTCACGTGACTATAGACATCGGCGGTCACCGTGATAGATGAGTGCCCTAGCCGCTCAGATACAACCTTCAGATCAACGCCGGACTCAAGTAGCCACGTCGCGTGTGTGTGACGCAGATCGTGAAAGGTGACAAGCGGATAGCCGAGTTTCTGTAAAGCGGCCTTCAGGCCCTTGGCAAAGATGTAAGGACCGGGGGCGCTCCCGTCGTGCAAGCGAACAACAAACATGGCATCATCCCATGGCTGCTGCACCAGGCGGCAAAACGCCTCCTGCGCTTCGCGCCAAAGCCGCAGTTCATCCATGACCAGCTTCGCCACGACAATATCGCGCTCGCTACCTTCGGTCTTAGTTGTCCCAATCACTTCAGATCCATCTGTCCGCATCCGAGTGCGTCGCACGTGCAGCACATTGGCGTCCCAGTCCACATCACGCCACTGCAAACCTGCAATTTCGCCGCGACGCATGCCTGTATAGATGGCAAGAAAACATGCCATATACGCCCCTGGGCGGCGGTCCTTGAGCCACGCGAGTACATCCCGCGCCTGTTGCACAGTCAGCGTGTTACGACGTGCTGCGCGCCTTTCTGGAGTGTCCACACGAGCCATAGGGGACTTCACTAGATAGCCCTTCTTCACGGCGTAATTAAGAGCTGTTCGTAAAACGCGATGGATACGATGTACTGTCGACGGTGCTAACTTTGCACTCCACGTGTCATATAATTGATGGATGTGTGGATGATCTAATTTATCCAATTTCACACTACCGATAATCGGCACGATGTAATGCTGACATGTATACTCGTATGTCCAACGAGCGCTTGGCTTCATGTCCTTACAATGATCCGTGATAAACTGCTGGAGAAACTGTTCAACTGTTGCTCGGGTGGGCACGTAACCACCCGCAAGTTCAGCGAGATGGGCTCGCATTTTTTCGTCGGCCTCTTTTCTGGTCTTGAAGCCGGAACGCCATATCTGCTTGTACTTGCCCGTAACCGGGTCTTTTCCGGCACTAATGATGTACCTGTACGAACCATTTTTCTTCTCGATCCTGCCTGTCGCCAAGATTCATTTCCTCCCTCCATATTTCAATAACCTAAATAAAAATTGGGTGCTGGCATCACCTCCCATGGAACATATGTTCGGTTTTAGGGTAATACTCAATCATGTAAAAACGGGTGCCCGCTGACTTACAGTCTCTTTAACCCGATAAGCTGTTGCGGAACACCCGACACCGACGCGACGTGTTGTGCCGTGATGCAACCGTCATGTAAAGCATGCATGGCCTCGTCAGGTATCAACAGTTCAACGGCAAAAGTATTAGCTTCGCGTTCAATTCGGTCTATCGAAAACAGTGTATTACGGCGCAAGAATGGCGTGTTTATGTGAGGGTGAAGGATCGCATGGCCAAGCTCATGCGCACAAACAAAGCGCTTTTCATAGTCAGTCAGGCTTTCGTGTATACAGATGACCGATTGCCTCTTGTATGTATGGTGATATCCCAAAATACCCTTGAGACGAGACTCACTAACAATAATTCCTTTTCTTCGCGCGATGACGAATGGGTTGTTTGACTGATGAGTACAAATTAATCGCCGGGTGATCTGTTTGATATGGTGAGAGAGCACAAATAACCACCAACTGATCATGATCTGTGTTTTTTGGGTGTAAACTTTTTCTTCGCTGCCATCTTGGCTAACCGCATAGCTTGCTCTAAAGATGCCTTAAGTAACTCTTTTGCTTCAGCATCAAACTCAACCTCCTCGCCGTAAAACATCAACCCGTCTCCCTGATTAAGCCCCTCCATAATTCGATCCAAATCCTTTGCAATGTCACGCTCATCTTTGGCGCTGAGTTGCGGATCGAATTTTGTCCCAAAAGGAGATGGATCATCCGTTCGACCGAGAAGATAATCTGCGTTCGTGTGAAAGACGTCAGCCAATTTTTGAATCACATCGGCAGGCACGTTTTTGACTAAACCGCGCTCGTAATTCGAGATGTTGACGCGGGTCATACCTAAATACTCAGCTAGATCATCCTGCGTTAATCCCTGTTGCTCTCTAAGGGCTTTCACCCTCTCTCCGAATAAGCTCATACGGCACCTCAATCTATGTAAAATGACACTTGCGTAAACCGCACTTACGTGCTACTATGTCGTCAGGAGGTGGATAGAAAAATGCACAACGCGGCCAAGAACACCTATAGCCCGCGTACCCGACTTGTCGAGCTCCGAAGAGAGCTTGGCAAAACCCAACGCGAAGTAGCGATTGATCTCGGCATCACCCAGACCCATCTTGGGTTACTTGAACGTGGGAAAGCCACTCCCAGCGTGGATTTGCTATTCAAAATCGCGAGTTACTATAAGAGCGACGTATATGAAGCTTGGCCGGATATTGCCGGCTCCCGACCCGGTTCTACTACCACCCTCGACAAGTGATAGTATAATCGTAAAGTGATGGTTACGCAACTACCAGTTACTTTTCTGAAAGAAATTTTTTTAGCCGCATAGTAAGTGACAATTACTATTTAGCGCGATAGGAGCGGTGAGCCATTGATTTACCCAACCTTGGAGGCGGTTGATGCGCTACCTGCAGTGTTCGACTGCTCAATGCTAGCCGAATTCCTTGGTGTGTCAAAGTTCAAAGCAAGAGAGATTATGAACGAACCTGGCTTTCCTTTACTTGTGCTAGGCCCGCGACGTCATCGAATTCCGCGCGATCAATTCAAAGAGTGGTTGGACAGAAAGATTTCTGAAAGGAGGTGACCCACATGGGCAATCGACGCAGGGGCAAACGGAAAAAAGGTTCCCGCGGCAACGGGAACCGGAGCACAGGTACACAAACCACCACCATCAGTGTACCAGACGTGCCTGTGCCCGCGCCAG
>NZ_BSBJ01000002.1:0-69077 GCF_027923525.1 Alicyclobacillus hesperidum subsp. aegles
TCTGATGAAGAAGGCGGCTTTATCCGCGTAGGAGGAGCTACCTTGCAAGCACAGAACGCAAAAAAAAAAGACAATTAAACAAAAAAGGGGCTGTACCCTTCCCCCATCTTACAATGGGTTTTGGGACAGCCCCTCTTTCGTCTTGAACTGTCGTTAGGCGTTTTCGCTTTGATTTGATGGCCATTGCGACGATGGATAGCAGCGGGATGGCGATAAACGTGACTGCGAAATAAACGGGAACCGTATATGAGATAAAGTATTGAACATCGCTTGAACTGCTGAACAGAACCGTCGCTCCACACCACACCAACATTCCTCCTGCCAGTGTCGTAACACGGTGCGAGGACAGGCGAAATAAATCTTTCATTCCGATACACCATGCGTAGTGGAAGACAGCGACCTTTACAAATATGGTCGAAATTACGGCAATCACGTACAACGTATCGAGGCGCTCAAGAAACCTCCCGACTCGAATATTACGTACGGCCTCCAATACCGGATAGCTCAAGTAATGAGTCGATGGCCCAACGACGCCAATAGTGAGAACAGTCACGAGCGTTAAGATAACAGTAGCCAATCCACCTGCAACCGCAACATCGCGAGCTGCATACCGCGTATTTCGCAAAAATACAATGAATTGAAGGCCAATGACCAGTTCCAGTGCATAATCAAAGTTCGATACGATGCCACCTCGTAACACTGGCGTCCAGCCATCAGCAAGCACTGGAAGCAATTCATGAACGTCCATATGCTGCATGGATAAAAAGAACAAGATGGGTGCAATAAGCATCGCCAATGGCGTGATGAATTCAGCATCGCGCATTACGACTTCTACACCCATATAAACAGCATAGACAACTGCCAACATGGCGAACGCGCCGACCATATATTCAGGTGTCTTGGGCAGAATGGTGGTACCAACGAAAATCTCCGCTTCTCGAACAACGGTGCAATTTGTAACGTACAAACAGATCAAAAACCAAACTCCAAGAATGCGTCCAACCCATGGACCGCAGGCTCTCACCACAGCGCTGGTGAATGACAGATTTGCAAAAGAACGGGCGAACATCCATGTGACGATTACAACAGCGCACACACCAATCAAGAATAACAAGCTACTGATCCATGCGTCGCGTACGGTAAATTGTGCAACCGCCGCGGGAACGGTGACTATGCCTGTGCCAAGAATGCACCAAATCAAAGCGATAATAAATTGGTCTCGTGAAATTTGAGCCTTAGTCATTGTCCACCGCCCTCAAATGAATTCCTGAATACGTGGGTTGACCTCGTCGCTACGAATTTCTCCTCACCTTGTGCGCGAACACAGCAAGCATGGGCATCAATAAAAGCGTGCATACAGCGTAAGCTGGACCTGTATAAAAAATGAATTGTTGTACGTCATCGGCATCCGCAAACAGCACGTTTGCACCGCCCCATACCAATAAGGCTCCAGGAAACACAGTCACACGATGAGACGACAATCGGAATACATCCTTCATGCCAGTACACCATGCATAGTGGCAGACTGCCATTTTAATGAATATGGTTGTAATCACCGCAATCACATATAGAGTGTCCATTCGTTCAAGAAAACGGCCCACGCGAATGGTGCGGATAGCCTCTAGCACCGGATAACTTAAGTATTGTGTAGAAGAACCCACTACACCTACCGTTAGGATCGTAACCGTCGTTAAGACAACAGTAATCACTATGGTTGCAACGAAGATATCACTTGCCACTGATTGGCTACGATGTACAAATGGACTGAATTGGAGAACTATGATCATTTCCAATGCATAAACAAGGATCGAAACAACGCCCCCGCGCAGAACGGGTGTCCACCCATCGGCTAACACAGGGAGCACCTCGTGAATGTCCATGTGTTGCATGGATAAAACAAAAAGGATGGGTGCTATCAACATGACCAATGGTGTAATGAACTCCGCGTCTCGCATAACCACTTCGATACCCATGTACACTGCATATACAACGGCAACCAAAGCGAAAGCCCCTAATACATACTCCGGCGTTTTTGGTAGAATCGTCGTCCCAACAAACACCTCAGCCTCGCGAACGACGGTGCAATTTGTAATGTATAGCCCTGCCAAGAACCAGATGGCAAACGCACGCCCTACCCACGGACCAAAAGCATCGATTAGAGCGTGTGTCAAGGATCGTTTTGGAAAGAATCTCGTGAAGACGGCCGTGACCAAGGCCACCATGACTCCTCCAACAGAGAAAAGCATGGTACTTATCCAAGCGTCACGAACAGTAAACTGGGCTATGGCTGTTGGAATGGCGACAATCCCTGTACCAACCACGCACCATGTCAGAGCAGTAATCAGTTGTGTTCTTGATATTCGGATATCGGACAACTAACCACCCACCTCCTATAAAATGTGATATAACCACTTCGTTGGTGGACGAAATAATGCATCGATCGGAGCCAGTAAGTGAACTTTTGAGAATAGATTCATCTCATACCCCACCGCCATGCCTAACGATAGACCTATAAGCCCTATATAAAGCGCGACTTCACGTCGTTTCGCCGTTCGTAAAGAAGACCAATCGATCACGACCATCGATAGAGACGCCACAAGCGATAACCAAATCACTGTGCCACCTCCGCCGTTGTTGCTCCACTGCGTGAAACGGTTGACTCTGGAGTGTTCAATGACAAGTTGGCGCGAACAATCTGGACGTTCGCTCTGTACTCCACAGATATTTTCGGAAATGCAGACAGCCACGTGGGGCTCATTTTTCGCCAATAGCCCGGACTTTGTAAGAATATTCGTTTACCAAATTGGCACGCATCTACATCGTCTTGTTGGAGCTTCAGAAGCGCGTTTCGCATGCTGCGCTCAATATCTGACGAAGCCATGATACTGAGTTGTTTTAGCTTTACATCGTCCAGCTTCTCATGTGGACATAACTGCTCAATCTCTGCCCTCGCGTCCACATCCAGATGTACACTTAAATTGTCGTGATCAGGTCGCGCGTAAAAACGGGTCTTTGACCCAAGAATCCGGATGGTTGTGCCAGTCCCATCGCCCGCCCCGGTACAGGGCATCCGCAACGCAATTTGACGCGTTCTCCCGAGCAGCCAACCCAACCCTTGCATTTCGTCAACGGACAGGGTGTCCACCATGTGATCAGCACGGAAGATAGCTACACCTTTAAGGGCTGGATGACCCAGTTGATTCAGTCCTATTAAGGCCATCACAGGCGATTGAGAAGGCGATAGGTATTGTTCCATCACGTGCTGTTGTTCCGATTGCACGAAACGCAACTCTGTAGAGGACTGTTCCACGAGCTCACGTATGCCTAATGCATTTAGTGGCTCAGGATCGACTGAAGCTGAAAGCACGTCGGTAACCGGATCCGGGGTCACGAGAAACAGTTGATTGCGACGAAAGGCTCGATTGCGCTCAAAGTAGTCCAACGCCCGGTCAATGCCGTTTCTCGCATAGGTCTCGCCAAACAAAACCAGCATATTTTGCGCAAGATATACAGAATGGGGAATTTCCCTTTCGAATTTACCTATTGCATCTTCGATGGAAATTCCCGTTTCTTGCCGTACAATCACCGGCTGTCTGCTACCGCTCGAGCTTGATCCCCCATCACTGGACGAAGGTGCACTCGCCGGATTGACGAATTCGGCTGTCACACTGACGTGGTGATCTTTGGTCTCATCAATACCTAACGCAAGTGCTAGGTTCATGTCATCCACTTCACGAATGTCGTAACAACCTGGTAAGAGAAAGGCAGAGAGAACAACCATGACAATTACAACTGCACGCCTCGGTGTCCAGCGCGCTTCACGTATCATGACTCGCTCAAATCCCAACCGGAAGCTTTTTTCTGTTTCGGCACTGGCGTACGGTTACTCACTTGGTTCACGGTCTCTAAGTGTGTAGGACGGCGCTTCATCGCAAACCACGGAGCCCGAATAAACATGTCTTTCATGTCCGACCAGCTGAAAGGTGCGATTGGCGCCATATAAGGCACACCAAACGATCGAAGCGATACTAGATGGGTGACGAGTATAAGTGAAAGGATCAGGATCCCAACCAGACCACATATCCCAGCTGCAACGACAAATGCAAATTGTATTAGCCGACTGGAATTTACGAATCCGTATGCTGGCAAGGCGAATGAGGCTACCCCCGTGCCCGCAATGACGATAACCATTCCAGGTGACACGAGACCCGCACGCACGGCTGAATCTCCGACAATGAGCGTGCCCACAATACTTACAGATTGACCTACGGCTCTGGGTAACCGCGTGCCCGCTTCACGTAAAACCTCAAAAACCATCAACATAAGCAACGCTTCAATAATTGTTGGGAATGGGATACCTCTGTGTTGCGCTGCCACGGTGACAAGCAGTGGCGTGGGAAGCAGGTCTTGATTGTAGGACAAAAGTGCGACATACAACGCTGGCAGCAATAGCGATGTCCAGTAGGCAACGTGTCTGAGCATGCGGATAAAAAGTGTCAATGTGTAGTGAAAGTAATAATCATCGACAGCCACTAGGAAGTGAATGAATTGGGCAGGAACAAGCAAACAATTTGGTGAACCATCGACCATAATTGCAATCCTGCCTTGTAACAGGTTTCCGCATACTCGATCTGGCCGTTCGGTTTCTTCTGTAGTCGGAAATAGTGTAAATGGTGCATCCCCTATCAGTTCACGCAATTTATTGATATCATTAAGGCCATCGACCGAAATGTTGTGAATCCGACGCATGGCTTCTTGCACCAATGTGGGTTTAGCTATTCCCTCGATATACACCACACAGACAGTTGAGTTGGAGTATTCCCCGACTCTTACAGATTCTGCTTTAAGCCGCGGACTTCGTATACGCTTGCGCAACAGCGCAAGATTTTTGTCAAGCTGTTCGATAAATGCCTCTTGAGGACCTTCCAGCGTTGGTTCATTCTCAGCCTTGTTAATCGAACGTCCAGGGGCATCACTCACGTCAAGTACCAGTGCCTGAGATTTCCCCCGCATCCAGAGTACGACCTGACCATCGGCAACAGCCGCATTCAACTGGGATTTCGTCGAAATTTCGCGTATATTCACTGTGTACAGGATGGACACAAGGTCGTTCATTTGGATGCGACGGCGCGACACTTGCGCGAGCGGTTGAAGAATCCCGCTTTCCAAACGCACCAAATCGACCAATCCACGCAACCAGACTAACGTGATGTTTTCCCCGGCCACCTCCAGTTCACGCGTCTGCAAGTCACTACAGTGGCCCCATTCCGCATCAAGCCATGCTCGCATGATATCTGACCGATCCGGTATCTGCACATCGCCGTCTGCAATGGCTTCACTCCACCCCATAGCCGTAATCGTAGGGCTTCTATGTTGAACATCCTTCACTCGGCGAAATCGTGCAAACACCATATCCCCTCCCGACATCTGACTTGCCATAGAATGTGTATATTTGCCATGCAAAATACACAATTGCCAGAGTTTCAATCCTCGCACCCAGTGCCCTCCGCCCGTACCTACAACATCGCCCCAAAACAAACATCAGGCAGCCTGGTTTCGTCCAGGCCGCCTAATGTAATCATCGAGCCCCTACCTATACCCAATTTGTACCCATGGACGCAACGGCCGTTTATGGCAACTGGTTTACCAGCCTATCCAAGATCAAATACAGAGAATGTGCCCAACCAAGCGGTGTATTCTCATTCGGTATCCTCTGAACTGGGAGATACAACTCTGGTATCAAACCTTCTGGTGTCATGACCCTTTGCGTCCACTCCCAATACCGACGGGCCGCATCGCCGTCGCCAAGCGTCGCGTGACACAGCCCCAACCAAGGTAATCCCATGCACCATTCCGCTTCCCGCCCGTTATCGGCGTAATAACGATCACCCGCGTACCGAATGACTCCATACTCGCGGAGCAAGTGGCTTTCCACACGCTGAACGATCGCGCGGGCGATCTCTTTAGGTAGTAAGCGGTACGGATACACGAGACTTAGTTGTGCCAAATCGACGTCATGCGTCGCGCTTTCCTGGGGGAGAAGCCGCCAAAGGGACACCATACCCTCACGAATCGTCGGGAAATCGACATCAAAGAACGGTTTGACGGCAAGTAACCCGGCCACGCATGCGCCTACGCTACTTGCGTGCAATTCGACGGTTTCCTCCCACATCCCGTTGTCCTTGTCGCTCCAGTAGGCAAGCGTTTTCAGGTAGCGGATCAATAGACGAACGAGATTTGCGTCCTCTGTGTCACGCAACATGGATCGATTTCGCTGCAGGCCGGTGCCAATACCGTACAAGAAGAGGCCGATGGCATCATTCTGCGCATTGCCCCATGGTTCATGAATTTCTTCCAAAGTATCTGCCGTATATCTCGGGTGAATATATTGATAGACTGCCTCCGGACGCCGGTCGGCATGAAACGCAATTTTCCAAGCGTATTTTTTCCATATGTCGAATATACTGTGGTATATCTGCTCGTACTCATCGTTGTCTTGATCCAATTTCGATAAGGAAACATAACAGTTATCGCGAATCCAAATGAAGTGATAGGTGTCGGATGGGCTGGCTAGGTAAAGACCGTTCTGTCTACGCAAACTGTCCAGGCCTTGCTGTACACGTTCTCGCATAAAGAACGCCCTCCCTTCCCCATTACACTAAGCACTTGGAAAGGAGGGCGTGCAATATTTGGGCACTTGTTACAGGTCTCGTTGTTATACAACAACACTCTTTAGGCGTTACGCGAGTTCAACAGGCACTTGTACTTCAGCGGGCAAATGGATGCGGACTTTGCCTTGCAGCATGTCGATTTGCGACTGATAGTACTGCTGCAGCGTTCCGACGTCTGACCAGTAACCATCTGCTGCATATCCGTACAGCGGGACACCAGCCTTGAGCAACATGGGAAACAGTTCTTTCCCAAAATCAAATGGGCGATTCTCAGGAACATAATCCAAAACTTCTGGCTCAAGAATGTAAATTCCGGTATTGATCCAATAGTTCTTCCCTTGTATAAACGTTTTGGGCTTCTCTATAAACTGCGTGATGCATCCACTATCGTCCGTCGACACGACGCCGTAGCCAAGCGGACAAGCGACTTGTTTTAAGAGTATGGTCACAGGAACACGCCGCTTGCGGTGGGCGGCGATAGCCTTCGACAAATCAAAGTCAGTGAGTCCGTCTCCACTCATCACGATGAATGTGTCGTCAAGTTTTGGCCGCAATGGCTTAATGCCACCCGCCGTTCCGAGTGGGTGGACCTCCTCATGATAATCGATCCGTACGCCCCATTTTGCTCCATCACCAAAGTGGGAACGAATGTGTGCCGCCAAGTAACACACAGTGATCGTGATGTCTCGGATCTCGTGAGCTGCCAGCAGTTCGACGACATACTCCATCATAGGCCGATCAAGTAGCTGTAACATCGGCTTTGGCAATCGCTTCGTCAAAGGCTGTAATCTCGTCCCCTGGCCGCCTGCCATAATCACTGCGCGCATGGTCATACCCCTTTGCTGTTCAACTCAAAATCTTGTGATGTGGCAATATACACATGCAGAATTCCTGCTATGACTCACGTATCCGGTTGCATTTTTGGACAAACCAAAATTTTTTGTCACTTCGCGCCAATGGCTTGCCTCTCAGGTGCGACTTCTTCATAGATTTCCTGCGTGGCCTTTGCGATGGTTTTCCAGTCAAAACGGGCGAGGTCTGCACTTGCTGTTTCACGCAAACGACGGCGCAAGGCTGGATCGCCAAGCAAACGGCACACCTGTTGCGCGATTGATTGGGCATCGCCCGGATAGACCTTTAACCCGTTCCGATCGTGATCGACAATGTCGGACAGCCCGCCGACGTCGGACGCAACGAGCGGTGCACCGGCAGCCATAGCCTCCAATGCGACGATGCCAAATGGCTCATACAAACTTGGCACGACGACCGCGGAAGCCGTTTGCAGCAAATCATTCCGGTACTCGTCATCCACATACCCAGCAAACTCGACGTACGGATCAATCCCTAGATTGTGGCACTGTTGCTCCAATTCGCTGAGCATCGGGCCTTGCCCGACGATGACAAATCGGGTGTTGGGGAATGCCCGTAAAATGGCTGGCGCAGCGTCGAGTAAATGCTGGACGCCCTTTTCGCGCACAAGGCGCCCCACAAAGACCACCGTGGCACTTGTTCCGTCCTTTTCTTCATGCACACCGGGCATCCAACCCGCTGTAGGCAACGAGACCTGGATCCCGTTTGGCAGAATCCGCACCTTGTCAGATGGGAGCGCAAACAGCCGCTCCACTTCGCTTTGCATATACGAACTGCAGACGATCACGCGCGCTGCCTCATAGGTGAGCACCCATTCGCGATGGTGAATGTAAGCCTGTGTATCCGTATAGATACCGTGGTTGCGGCCGTGCTCGGTGGCGTGAATCGTCGCAATGAGCGGCAGTCGCCAGCGTTGTTTCAATGTCTTCGCCGCATCGGCGACGAGCCAATCGTGCGCGTGAATCACGTCGACGACCAGTCCATTCTCGGCGAGCTCCAACGCACGATCGAGCATCGCAAGATTCATCTGAAACGCAAAATCGATGAACGATCCGCCGTCGGGCTGACGCACGCTGACGCGATGGACGTGCACTCCATCAACCGTTTCCTCCAGTGGACTGTCGCCACCACCAAGCGTGATGACATGGACATCGACTCCCTGTGCTGCCATGGCACGGGCGAGATCGTAAACATGGCGCGACAAGCCCCCAACCGAGATGGGTGGGAACTCCCAGGACAGCATCAATATTGATCTCGTCGGGTCAGCTGGATGATTCTTTTCCATGGCTTGAACTCCGTTATTGCTAGATGATTGATAGAGTCGATAGTCGATATCCGGAAAAAGGTTGTCGATGGACTCCACTTGTTGCAGGAAGTCCATGTCGACATGCTTTGCCTCCACCATTTCCAAAAGAGCCAAGCATCGGTTGATGTGTTGTTTGAAACGAGACACGGCATAATTCACGCTTGTGCGCTGATCCATGATGAACGACCAGTCACTGCTTTGGGCGAGCATTAACTCGCGCGCAGCTTGATTGAGCGCCCTGTGCACCAGAGGCGATGCTTGTTCCGATCGATTGGCACTCCTCGTGAGCCGCCTTTCACACTCATGCAATGCTGGATACATCCAATCGTTGCTCCCATTTAGCCAGACCTCTCCGTATCCGTTGCGCCCCCATGAGGAAAAACCGAGATCGACGCAAGGATAATCCGGGTATAGTGCGAGGTACTCGGAGGGGGTAATCGTTTTGACTTCGCTCTGATCGAAATGAAGTTTGCGTAGTAACACGTCGAGGAAAATAGGTCCCTCGTACCACCAGTGCCCGAACAATTCCGCATCGTAGGGAGCCGTCACGACAGGCAGTCTCCCCATCTGGCCATGCATGTACGCCAACTGCTGTTGCCGATTGAACATGAAATTGCCCGCATGTTCGCACGCCTTTTCGCGGGCACGCGCGAGATCGTACGGCTCTTTGTCGGCGCCTGGACCTGTGATTCGGTAATACTTAAAACCGGTATTGACGCGAATCCCATCAGGATGAATAAATGGCTGGATGTATGCTTCATCTAAATCGAAGCCGATGTCGCGATAATACTCTCGATATTCATAGTCACCTGGGTAGCCATGTTCAGAACTCCAAACCTGACGCGAGCACTCCTCATCGCGGGCAAACGCGGCAATCCCACTGTTGCCAACGAGAACTGGGGAGAACGTACCAAACACAGGACGTGGCTGGGCCGAGGTGAACGCATGGGTGTCGACGAAGAAGTACCGAATGGAGTACTCCTGCAAATACGTGAGAACGCGTGGTGTGTACGCGCACTCGGGCAGCCAGATGCCCGGGGGTCGAAAGCCAAAACAAGATTCAAAGTTCGTGACCGCAGTGGCAATTTGAGCCCGGATGGCCGCTTCAGTCTGGATATAAGGCAGAAACGCGTGCGTGGCAGCGCTTGTGATGAGTTCAATACAACCGGCAGCATGCAGGTCTCTAAATGCGCTCACCAAGTCGCCATGGTAGTCGTCGTAGAATTGTTGAATGCCATGCAATTTCTGTCGATAGGCCTTCGCAAGCGCATGAAACTTCGCGTCCCCCCGCGTCCGCTCTACCTCGAGTTCGGCAAGCGTCAACGATTTATCTAGGTACTCCTTGTAGCGATCTTGCAGGAGCGCATCGCGCAGCATGGACAAAAGAGTCGGCGAGAGCGAGATCGTGACGCGAAAATCGACTTTATCGCGGACCAGTTGTTGAAAGACTTGAAGCAACGGGATGTAACACTCGGTCATCGCTTCAAAAAGCCAACGTTCCTCGAGCCTATCGTCGCGATCGACATGTCGTACAAATGGTAAATGAGCGTGCAAAACCAAGTTGAGATAACCATTTGGCATAGCTTGCTTCGTCCCTTTCTCGATCAGCGCGTCAGATGATAACCGTCAAATTGATCTGCATACCGCAAGCCAGGATGACCACTGATGACAGCCTGATTATTCACGCCATTGAGATCTGTGGCGGTTTCATGGTTCGCAGAAACCGATAAGGGCGCGGCGAATGTCACAGATGGCTGCACTCCGTACTCGGCGCGTGGCGGCAATGAAACCATGTTGGAGCGCAAGAGGCTGAACAGTTCTCCTTGGCTGTCAACAGCGAGATCGACGATATAATGGCGACCGGGGACGAGATTATGGATATACCAATTCGTGGTGGACGTATCGCCAATGTTCTCTTGGCGGATAAGCGGCGCGTTGTGTCCATCGAACCAGACGCCTGTGACGTCGTAAACACAAATGGTAAGAGGCATGTTCGACCAGTCGCATAGCCAGTGCTCCCCACATAGCCGACGCCAGTCATCTGTTATAAACCAATACGCAAACAAACAGGTAGGATTGATGGGAAGGCAAAACATGTGGCTTCGTTGATACGAGACGATCCAATCTTCGTTGTACAGTTGGCGTTCCACGGTGTTCGTAGACTCCACTCCTCCACTGGTGTACTGGTCCTCGCAGACTTTCGCTGTCTCGTCTACAGACCTTCACTCACACCATATGTGCAGGTACGAGAGTTCATGCGATAGATTCAATAGTAAAATGCGAAAATACGACGTGAGACAACCCGGCAGGCACACCTCCAACCGGGCTGTCTATCCCTATTTGTTAATGCTGCAGAACAAATGCTGGCATGGCCACAACCATGCGATTGACCGCACTGAATAACGCCTTGATGGAAGCATTCATAATATCTGTATCGATTCCGCATCCCCAGTGTGTCGTGCCCTCGGGATCCTCAATGCTAATGTAAGCTACAGCCCTGGAGCCTGAGCCGACCTCCAACGCATGCTCCTTATATGTTAGATTGGTGTACTGCAAGCCGAGACTCGCCTGCAAAGCGTTGCTCACAGCATCCAGGCGTCCGTTTCCGGATCCCCTGATGGTACGCGTCCGCCCATTCGTGTGTATGGTCACCGTCGTCGGATGCCCCGGCCCCTCCTCGGCTTTTATATCCGAAAATGCAATAGGCTCCGCCAGGTTGACAAACTGCTCAGTAAAGATATCTGCGATCTCGTCGACAGACAGCTCCTTTTGCAAGCGATCAGATACTCCCTTCACGGTATAACCCAAATCTTCACGCATGCGCGGCGGCAGATCAAAACCGTATTTTTGCTCGAGCAAGTAACCTATGCCGCCTTTGCCGGATTGACTGTTGATCCGAATGATGTCCCCCTCATACTCGCGCCCAATGTCCTTCGGATCGATAGGGAGATATGGCACGGTCCAATATTCACGCTCTTCTTCCTCACGCCACTTCATTCCCTTTGCGATCGCATCCTGATGGGAGCCTGAAAATGCCGTGAAGACAAGCTCTCCCGCGTACGGATGGCGCTTTCCCACCTGCATCTTGGTCAAGCGTTCGACCACCGACTGAATTTCCGGCAAATTCTCAAAATGAAGTCCCGGATCGACACCATGTGAAAACATATTGAGTGCGAGTGTGACGATATCGACATTGCCTGTGCGCTCGCCGTTGCCAAATAAGGTTCCTTCCACGCGATCCGCCCCCGCCAGCATCGCCAGTTCTGCATCGGCCACACCAGTGCCACGATCATTGTGTGGATGCACGGAGACAATGACGTGCTGACGATCGCGAAGGTGGGCGCTCATATACTCAATTTGGCTCGCGTAGACGTGCGGCAAGGAGAGTTGAACCGTCGATGGTAAATTGATGATAACCGGGCGCTCTGCAGTCGGCCTCCAAACGTCCAGGACTGCATTGCAGACGTCCAGTGCAAATTCAACCTCCGTGCCGGTGAAGCTTTCTGGGGAGTATTGAAATAGGAAATGACCCGGTGTCTCGGTCGCCAGCTGTTGACAAAGCTCCGCACCTGAAACAGCAATCTCCATGATTTCAGACTTTGGCTTGCGAAATACCTGTTCGCGCTGCGCAATTGACGTCGAATTATACAGATGGACAATGGCTCGTTTGGCCCCAGTCAGCGCTTCAAAGGTCCGGCGAATAATGTGCTCACGCGACTGTGTGAGCACTTGAATGGTGACGTCATCCGGAATCAAATCGCGTTCAATCAAGGTCCGCAAAAAGACAAATTCGGTATCAGACGCAGCGGGAAAACCAACTTCAATCTCCTTGAACCCGATATCCACGAGTAGCTGAAAATACTCGAGCTTTTCTTCGAGATTCATCGGAACGACAAGCGCCTGATTGCCATCGCGCAGATCCACGCTGCACCAAATAGGTGCCTTATCGATGTACTCCTTCTTGACCCAATTCCAGCTCGATTCCGGTGGCACACTGTACTGCCGGGTATACTTGTTCGCATTTTTCACGATGTTCCACTCCCTTTTCATCTCTTTGTCCCAACAAGTAAATAAAAAACCCCGTCTCCGGTTAGAGACGAGGCATAGTTGGCTCGCGGTACCACTCTAATTGACTTTCCATCGAAGAAAGTCCACTTTGCTTGATGGCAAACACCATCTATCCCTGTAACGTGAGAATCACGGCACACCCTACATGTCGGGCTGCAGTTCATGGGCGAGTTCAAAATGCACCTTCTGCCGATTCGCACCACCCATCGGCTCTCTGTCATCCGGCCACATTTCTACTACTCCCAATCTCCACTTTTCGCACAATTCTGTTGAATCAACTGTAGCGTGATGAAGCTTGGATTGTCAAGGGGCGAATCGCTATCCTTGCATCGAACCGCGTGGTCAAAAAGCAATCCATCGTTGTTGCTCGCTGCTTTCCCAAGCAGCTTCCGTGAGCCGTGCAACCTGATAACCGCTTTCCGCCGTCGCTGCAGGTGAACTGATTCGTCCGAGAACAAGGTCGATGAAATTCTCGTCCAGATTTGTAGTGACTGGCAAATCTTCGACAGCGACCGGATGTAGCTCCGAATGTACACCCTTTGCCACGAGAAGTTCGCCATTGCGATACAATGCGGTTCCCTTAGACCCGTGGATCGCGACGTCTTCCCACCACTGGATAGAGGCACTGCCAACTACGTTCAGAGTACAAATGACGTCATGCTCGAAACGAATGGTTAATGCGGAGTCAATATCAACTTCGGTTCCGCGATTGTCGGTATGTGCAAAAACAGATTTCGGTTGCCTTCCGATGAGCCACAACATGACGTCAACAAGATGCGATCCGGAATCATTCAACTGTCCACCGCAAGAAAGTCCTCGATTCTGCCTCCACGTGCCACGTTGGGATTCCAACCAGGACTGCGCCTGATACGCCGTGGCATAGCGAATCTCGCCGAGCTCTCCACTTTCAATCAATGTCTTAAGATATACGTATGGCCCCTGTAACCGTCGTTGGTAACTCACAGCAAGATGACGTCCCGCCTGTTGAGCCATCTCGATAAGTGCCCTCGCATTGACGGAACCCGCCACAAACGGTTTCTCCATCAAGACATGCAAACCTCGCTGCAGACACATCTGACCTTGCTCAAAATGTTGTGCATGCGGCGTAACAATCACGGCCGCATCCGCCTGAACCGTCTCCAGCGCGGCTTTTAACGAGGAAAATTCAGGGGTTGATTCCATCCCCCCATATAGTTGTTTCGTCGCGGCAATCGCCGCCGACGAGGGATCGACGATTCCCGCGATTTCTACATCGCGTAGAGCGAGCAAGTTGCGCAGATGGGATCTTCCCATCCCACCAGCTCCAACCAATAGTACGCGGACCGCTGCCATGTCCATCTCCCCCCGGTTACGCAAAATACTGAGCAAGATGTCGAAACGCGCATTGAATACCATGTAATTCATCTTCAGCGCTACCCCAAAACCGAATGTCCTCCAGTTCGATACTGACACACGCGCCGTATCCAATCCGGCTCAATTTCGACGCAATCTTCCCCCAATTCACTTCACCTGTTCCCGGGATACAATAGCGCCAAGAGCCTTCCGAAAAGCGCTCTGGAATAGAAAGTCGCGCTGGTAAACCGCCGTACAAATACTGCCCATCCTTAAGAATTTCGGTATCTTTCCCGTGACAGTGAAAAATTCGGTCCTGAAACTCGTCGAGCACCCGTAAGTAATCAATTCCTAAGCGCACAAGGTGCGATGGGTCGTAGCACAAACCAATATATGGTGAACGGACCCTGTGGAACATCTCACGCCATACTTCTGGCGTATAACCGAGCGTCGGGTAATATGGTGCTGGTCCGGGCCAACCTTCAATAGCGATGCGTACCTCATGTCGTTCACAGACCTCAGCAACAACGGGAAATGTTTCTGTGAAGTAATCGAGAGACTCAGAGATTGGTTGGCGATCCGCTTGTGGAACAAGGCATACAAAAGCCGTCTTTGCACCAAACGCCGCCAGTTCTTCGATCTGCCTACAAACGCTTGCCATGGCTTGTTCCCGCTCCTGGGCATGAGGCGACAGAAGTCCGGACACGCCCGCGAGATCAACAGTCCCTAGTTCGAGCCCGGACAAATCTCCATCCTCAGCGGTTTGCACATATTGCAACGAAGGTAGATCGATTGCGGTAAGACCCATTTCTCGAAATTGATCAGCCACGAACTTGATACCTTGCGCCTGTAGTTGAGGTGACAACCTTGCCCCAATCAAATTTCGCATGTCTTTTCTCCTCCTTAGCACAATCGATGATGTTAGGTTCGGCATAACCCGATCACGTGAACTTTGTCACCTCCTTCACATCGTCAGCACGTCATCCTTTGGTTGCTCCGCCGAACTGAAAACCTGTCGACATATAGCGCTGGCCTAGGACATACAAAACGACGGCTGGTATTGTATACAGGATTGAAAATGCAGCCAATTTTCCGTACTCCACGCTGCCGTACTGGCCAAAAAACTGGAAAATGGTCACCGAGGCAGGTAATTTCGATGGCGTTTGGATCAGGATAAACGGTACAAAAAAGTTGCCCCAGCTTCCTGCAAACGTGAAAATACCCACCGTTGATATGCCAGGTAACATCAAGGGCGCGACAATCCTGCGCAGACTAGAAAACGCGGATGCACCGTCTGTCCATGCAGCTTCTTCAAGCTCAATAGGTACGGAGTCCATAAAGTTTTTCATTATCCATATCGCATAAGGCAATCCGGAAGCGGCCAGAAACAACGTGGTCCAAAAGATTGAATCTGTGATGTGAAGAAACACGAACAATTCGTAGACAGGCACCATGACAGCCGTGATAGGAAGGCTGGTGGAAAAAAGGATTGTGTACATAAATGGCCGCTTATACTTTAAGTGATAACGAGACAGGGGATAAGCTGCGAGTCCAGCTACAATGACAACTAGAATGGACTGCCCAAACGATATGATGACACCATTGACAAATGCCCTCTGATTCGCGGGATCGGACAAGATAGCCCAAAAGTTGCCGAGTGTCCAGTGCTGTGGTACCTGCAATGCTAGAGTGGCGTCGCCATCAAACGCGGCGAAAATCATCCACAACAACGGGATCACAAAGGCAATGCCAATAAGCACTAATATCACATGAACGATGACCGCATCTGCCTTGGCACGATTCCACTTCTTCATCCTCTCGCCTCCCTCGTCTAGTCGTATCGGCTGCAATACTTACAATTTCACTTTCAACATGCGCAGGTACACGAAGCTCGCCACAATGCCGATCATGAGTAGGATGAGAGAAATCGCGGTACCATAACCCAATTGATAGTCACTGAACGCCTGCTGATACATGTAGATAGGCAATGTCGTGGTGCGATTGCCCGGACCGCCGCCAGTCAGCGAATAGATGAGCGTGAACACGCCAAGCGTTTGTAGCGTAATCAGCATCATATTGGTCGCGATCGAACCCTTGATCATAGGGAGTGTCACACGAACGAAACGCTGGAATCGACCCGCACCGTCGATGGCTGCGGATTCAAGAATCTCCTTCGGGACGTCGCCCAATGCAGCCTGATAGACCATCATGGAAAAGGCAGTGCCGTGCCATATGTTTGCGATAATCACAGATACCATGGGAAACGCATACAGCCAAGCGATGGGTTGGACATGAAACACAGACAGGAAGGTATCAAGCGTTCCACCATCGCTAAAGAAGGCATAGAAGATGAATGCCACTACAATTTCTGGAGTGACCCACCCGGCAATAACCAAGACACCGATGGCACTGCGAAACAGTCGATGACGTTCATTCATGAGAACGGCGAGCAACAATCCTAGCACCTGTTGACCAATGACCGCAGAAAATAAGAGGAACACAATGGTCTTGATGACGCTAATGCGAAATGTCGGATCCTGAAACATGGAAACGAAATTTTGAAAACCAACAAACTTAGTTGCGAGACTTGAAGTACCTGTCAGTGATAAATTTGTGAAGGCAAAATAGAAGGTGAGCAATATGGGTACGAAGAAAAACACTGCGAGTAAAAGCCAAGATGGAAGTAGGAACATGATAGCTCGCCACCCGGTGTGATGACCCACACCGCCTGGGACTCTATTTCGACGTCCCGTGGACTTGGCGAAGGCGTGCACAGCCATGATGCAACCTCCTATGCGACGCAGTCAGGGCGTGGCTTTTGCCCCGCCCACTGCAGTCGTGACGTCATTTGGACACGGTTTCCGTGTTACTTGCGCCAACAATTCGTTGGACATTGTTCGCGTATTGTTGCATCGCCTGTTCTGGGGTAAGCGCACCAGTCGCAACGGCTTCAACGGCCGCCTGAATTTGTGTAGAAACACTCGGATATTGTGAGTTAGCTGGACGGAAGTGCGTGAATTTCTCAAAACCTGTGGCTACTTTAAAGAACTGGCCAGGTGCATTTTCGTAAGCTGGGTCGTTCGCAATGTCCTTCCTCGGTGCCAGATTGCCCTGATGTACGTCATACCACTCCATGTTCTTCTTATCTGTGGCAATCTTAATAAAGTCCCACGCCAATTGCTTATTTTGTGAAAGATGCGAGATGGAGAGTGCCCATCCCCCCGACATTGAGGTATACCCAGGTGCCTGCCCAAATTCAGTTGGCATCGCCGTCAACTGATATGCCTTTGTCCCGTCCGGCCAAGGCGACGGTCCATTTTTCTGCCAAGATCCTGGTAGCCAATTCCCGTCTAAGGCTATGCCAATCTTTTGTTGTGGCATCAGCTGTTGTGACTCGATATTTCCAGCTTGCGCATTTAAAATTTGCGAGAAACTTGGTCCGAGGCCATCCGCGTAGACAGTTTGAATCCACTTCAATGAATTTAAGAAGCCGGGACTCTGTACAATCCACTTATGCTTGGCAGCGTCGTACAGCGTATCATGCGTCCCGTACAAGAGCATCTCGAACGTCTGCATTGTTGTCGCTTCCCCAGTGGCCTTGCCAACTTGCATCCAAAGAGGTACGACCCCAGGAACTTTCTCTTTAATCTTTTTCGCTGCATTAAGCACGTCATTCCAATTCTTAGGATGCCATGGTACTGGAAGACCCGCCTCCTTAAAAATCTTTACGTCGTAATATAACCCACGAGTGTCAGTACTGTATGGAACTCCATACACCTCTCCACTATTCGATGTCGATCCCGACTTCATCGCCGCACTGAACTCAGACCAATCGGGCCAACTTTTCACTTCGGCATTTAGCGGTTGCAAATATCCCGCGGACCCATCGGCATTAATCAGAAACGTATCTTCCGTCACCACGTCGGGAGCTGTGCTGGCCGATTTCATCATTAAGTCAATCTTTGTATAGAAGTCATTTTCCGAGGCTTCTATCGGCTCCAACTTGACCGTTACACCGTGATACTGCTTCTCAAACTGTTGTGCTGCTTGCTGTAGCCATTCCTGATTAAAATACGGTGGGTTCCCAAACTGTTGGTACGCCACCGTGATCACCCGTGGTTTTGTCGTACTTGCTGCGGCTTGCTGGTGCGATGTCTGTGCGGGCGCAGCATGCGAGCTGTTTGTGGCACACCCAGAAAGGCCGACACAAGCGAGCACTATAGACGAACCGATGCAAACCGTTCGTTTTTTCATCTTCCGTTCCTCCTTTGTGAAATGTGCTGCAAATGTTTACTTTGTTGCTTCTACACACAGATTCCATGTACTCAGGTCAACCGACAGAAACCGTTTACATACCAGTGTCTCTGGGTGCTATCCACTTCTGTGTTACGAATGTATTACGGCGATGCAATGTTCATACCAGGTCTATGATGAACTTTGCACAAATGTGTGCGACGAAAGCGATAAACATAAAAATGTATCTGAACCGCATACAAATGTGACAGCGATTGTCACTTGGGTCCCTGTGCGATCCTTTAGCTATGTGAAAGCAGAATGGTGTTTTTACTCCTGATTACACAAAGTCGCGAGATAAGGTATGTGATGCGAGGATGAACGCAGGTAGCCCACTTCAAGATGAAATTGTGCAATGGTTGCGCGAGCGCATCATAGGTCACGAGTTGACGCCCGGGGATCAACTGCCTACAGAAAAGCAGTTGTCAGAGCAACTTCGTGTTAGCCGGATCACTGTCCACCGGGCGTTGAAGCGTCTGGCAGACGAGGGGTTGATCCATCGTTACCCTGGGAAAGGTACGTTTGTTGCCAGCACACCCCCAGCCGTTAAAGAAGAAATGGAGCGATACGAACACAACAAATCTGCAAATACGAGCTCAATCGCATTTATTCTGCCCGGAATATCTGCCGCTTTCGGTACTCAACTCCTCAAAACGGTTATATCTACGGCCGAAGGGGCGGGGTTCAATGTCGTGATCAGCTTCACGGATAACTCACAGGAGGCGGAACGTGCGGCCATTCAGAGGGTCCTACGAGAGGGGGTAAAGGGGATCCTTGTAACTCCGGTGAATGGAGAGTACTATAACGACCTGATCCTGCGGCTACACCTTGACCACTTTCCAATGGTACTCGTCGATAAACGCCTTGATAAAATCCCTGTTCCCTTTGTCACGACAAACAACCGTGCAGCAGCTTATGAATTAACCCAACACCTGATTTCGCTAGGTCATAAGAAGATTGGCTTCCTGTCTCCCCCCGACGAAGTGACTACGTCGCTACAGGATCGGTTTGCAGGTTATTTGTCGGCATTAGCGACAGAGCACATCACATTTGATCCCGATTTGCGAATATGCAATCTTCCGACCGGAGGCGCGATCGACAAACCAGACGGCAAAATGGTCTACGAAAAAATTGAGCAGTTCATCTTGACACACCAGAGTATGACGGCCCTGATTGCGACGGAACACGTCTTTGCCACGATGCTGGACGACATTTGTGCCAAGCACGCAATTCGCGTGCCAAACGACCTGACGATCGCATGCTTCGATAGCCCTGCGTCATGGATTGAAAAACAAAAATTTACGCACATCGCACAGCAGGAGGAGCGAATCGGCAGAACGTCGGTCGAACTGCTACTACAGCTGATTCAGTGCGGCCCCCGGGACGCCCCTGTCGCCATCGAATTTCCCGGTCAGCTGTCTATCGGTCGCTCGTCGGGTCCACCGCCGCTCGGCTCGGAATCCAATACCTGAACAAAAAACGTGGCCAACCTGCAAAGAGGTGGCCACCGTGCATTGCCTGATGTTCACTTGCCGAGCTTTTGCCTCCGCATGCGCGTGAATGTGTCAAAGGTGACGGCCAACAGCAGAATGGCACCTTCCACGAGGTACTTTGTGCTCGTACCTGCATCAAGTAGGGCCATTCCGTTTTCGATACTCCCGATGACCAAAGCACCAGCCAATGCATTCCAAATACTCCCGCGGCCGCCGAACAAACTGGTACCGCCAATGACCGCCGCAGCGATGGAGTCCATCAGCAAATCACTGCCACCAGCCGCTGTTGACGCCGCCCCCAAACGTGATGCGCCAACGATTCCTCCGACCGCTGCAAGCAATCCGGCTAAAGTGAAGACAGCAATTTTCACGCCTTTCACGTTGATGCCCGCGCGGCGTGCCGCTTCCTCATTGCCACCTAAAGCATAAATGTGCCTACCAAACGTCGTACTTTGCGACATCCAAGCAAATCCAGCAACGAAGACGATCAAGACCAATCCGGCGATGGGCACTCCTTGATACGCGTTGAGCACCACCGTCACCACAATCATGACGATCACGCTCGCCACCACGCGCACCCACATGGCCGATGACGACTTGACGGGCAACCCCATGCTTCGTCTGGCCGCTTTATCTCGCCAAACGCTCCATATGACAAGTGCGATGGAAATCGCAACAAGCAACCAACTCAACCAAGCGGGCAAGTAATTGCCTGCGATGGCATTGATGGTGTTGCTCATGATGGGAACCGTGCCTTCCTGGCCAATCAACACGAACAGTAGTCCCAGATACCCAAGCGATCCGGCCAAGGTCACGATAAATGAAGGCACGCGCAAAATGGTGACCCAAACCCCCTGAAACAGGCCGATGATAGCACCACTTGCGGCGCCAGCAAGAATGGCTACGTACGGGTTGACGTTGTTCGCCGCCAGCTCAGCTAGAATGGCGCCACCGACGGCGCTGACCGCCGCGATCGACAAATCGATCTCGCCAAGTAGCAAAATCAGCGTTTCGCCAATCGCAAGCAGTCCGTATTCTGCCATCTGTAGGACTAGGTTAGAGAGGTTACGACTGGTTATAAACTGGGGATTTAAAATTTCAAAGACAATCCAAATAAGAACGAGCGATAGGAACACGGGTAATTGCTGAAATTCACCGCCGAGCAGGCGGCTCATCAGAGAACGCTCGCGTACAGTCGGTACCTGCGGATTTCCTGCCTGGCCAATATTCGCCGTCATATCAGGAAGTCACCTCCTCTACTGCCGATGCGCCTGTAATGGCGGCAACCACCTGTTCAGGCGTCACGTTTCCGCGTTCAAACGCAGCCACCGTACGCCCCAAGCGCAGTACAACGATCCGATCTGCAATTTTAAATACGTCGTTCATATTGTGAGAGATGACCATCACGGCCTTTCCACTTTGCGCGAGGCGCTGAATTAACTCCAACACTGCGCGCTGCTGAACGACGCCAAGTGCTGCCGTCGGTTCGTCGAGCATGACCAGTTTGGATCCCCACAGTACCGATCTGGCGACAGCGACCGTCTGCCGCTGCCCTCCCGAGAGAGAAGCCACTTGTGTGTCAAGGGGAGGCAGGCGAATCCCTAACTCATTCAAAACCGGCATAGCTCGGCGTTCCATCTCGTTCCGATCCAAAACGCGTACCAACCCTGGAATCAACGTGCGGCGCAGTTCACGCCCAAGAAACAGGTTGGACACAATATCCAAGTTGTCGCAAAGAGCCAAATCCTGATAAACCGTCTGAATGCCCAGTTTCTCCGCAATGGCCGGGCTGTTTAAACGTACAGGCTCGCCCTCAAATAGAATGTCACCTTCGTCAGGCTGCTCGACGCCAGCAATCATCTTGATGGTCGTCGACTTTCCTGCCCCGTTATCCCCGACAAGGGCGACGATTTCGCCAGCCGCGACGGAGAACGTGACGCCGTCCAGTGCTTGCACCGCACCGAATCGCTTGCGCAGTCCCCGAACCTCGAGGACGCAATGGTTTGCATGACCTAGTTCGGTCACAAATATCCCCCACTTCATCTCGCCAAGACGACCGGGGAGCCACCGCTCCCCAAGTCTATACAATTGGCAAACACCAATTATTGTTGTGCTGGATTTTTAATATGAGCCCAAGTGGTATAGCCGTCTTTGATGACCGTACTTGCCACGTTCGCCTTCGTGACCATGATCGGCGTCAACAAAACGGAAGGAATCTTCGCAGCCCCGTTCGCGGTCGAACCATTCACAAGGCCAGTCGCCTTCTTGCCGGTCAGGATGTCGTAAGCGAGATCAGCAGCCGCTTTTGCCTCTTCCTTAATTGGTTTATAAACGGTCATCGACTGCGTACCGTCGTAGTAAATGCGATGCAGTCCAGCGTCCGTCGCATCTTGCCCCGTCACAGGAATCCCTTTGATGTGCTGTTGGGTCAGAGCCTGAATCGCCGCACCCGCGAGGTTGTCGTTGGCCGCCAGAACGCCGTTGACTTTGTTGTTCAGCTTTGTTAAAGCCTGCTCCATCTCGGTCTGTGCGGTTGCCGAATCCCAGTTTTGCGTGTATTGCTCATAGCCCAATTTCAACTTCCCTGATTTAAATAGCGGATCGAGCACTTGGTGAGCTCCCTCTGCAAACTGCTTTGCGTTCGGGTCTGTCGGCGCACCATCGAGCATGACAACCGTGCCGCCTTTTTTCGTGTGCTGGGCAATGTACTCGCCTTGCAACCGGCCGACTTCGACATTGTTGAACGAAACGTAATATTGAACTTTCGCATTCATAATCAGGCGGTCATACGAAATCACTGGAACCTTCGCCCGGCTCGCTTCCGTCACGATGGTCGATGCGGCATAGCCATTCACAGGCGCCACAACAAGCAATTGCGCCCCGTTCGTGAGAGCGCTTTCCACCTGTTGCAACTGTGTAGACTCGGACCCCTGGGCGTTGTTGTATATGATTTGTGCATTCGGGTCTAGCTTTTTCATTTCTGCGATAAAGTCGGGCCTATCATCGTACTCCCAACGCGGTGAACTTGTCGTTTCCGGCATCAGAAATGCAATTTTCACTTTCGGTGCAGCGTTGCTCGCCGCTTGTGCCGAAGTCGACCAAGCGAGCCCGACGCCGCAGCTACTGGCTGCCAGGACAGCGCTCGCGATACTCGCACGAATACCCCACGTTTTTTTCCCCATTCTTGATATCCCCCTCATAAGATTCAAAACTAGTCATAAGCATTCAGGAAAGCGCTTTCCTGAACCTTGCCAAAAATACGCGTCCTCGGTCACAACGCGTTGCCGTACCCAGCTCCCCCCTGTCATCCAGAAAATTCACCATGTTGCCGAATCTATGAGGTCTTGAGATATGCTTACCAAATACCGAATTGTTTGTCAACGAGAAAAACTAAGAG
This sequence comes from Alicyclobacillus hesperidum subsp. aegles, assembly GCF_027923525.1. Lineage (NCBI taxonomy): Bacteria > Bacillati > Bacillota > Bacilli > Caryophanales > Alicyclobacillaceae > Alicyclobacillus > Alicyclobacillus hesperidum. The sequence goes on from NZ_BSBJ01000002.1 coordinate 23,431, forward strand.
TACTGATTTGATAAGCCATATTTTTTATGCTAAACCGTCTTCTGAATATGCACGCATGAGCAAACGTTCGCTCTCACGCTTGCCACCCCACTTCTATTGACATTCAAAAAGCCCGCTCCAAAGCATCGGACCGGGCTTTTGCATGATTTCACGGAACCGTTGAATCAGCGTTTGACCACCCTGAAGCGGTTGGCCAAAAGCGTGGGGACCTGCGGGAAGTCAGTTGGGTATGACCAGAAACTGATCCCTCTCAAGTTGTATTCACCAACCAAGTCGAGTTTCGCTTGAAAACTGCGTGCGTCCTCAAACCAAACGATGTGCTCTGCTTGGTCCTGCGCTTTGTACATATAATACGGTGCCTGCGCGTTGGCATCATACAGAATCGAAACTTGATGGGCTGCCGCCCGTTCGACCGCTTGCAAAGGCGTCAAGGTCTCCGCACGCGATCCACTGACGTAAGGGAGCTTCCAATCGTACCCGTACACCGAAACGCCCATCAGAATTTTGGCCGGTGGAATCGCCGTGATCGCGTAGTTGAGCACTTGCCGAATTTGATCGATGGGCGAAACCGCCATTGGCGGACCGCCAATCCAGCCCCACTCATACGTCATCAGTACGACAAAGTCACACAGCCGTCCGTGCACAGGGTAATCGTGTGCTTCGTACAAAAGCCCCTGCTGTGTCGCAGATATTTTAGGCGCCAAAGCGCTCGACACAAAAAGCCCCTCGCGATGCAAGCGGTCAACCACCATCTGCAAAAATTGATTGTATAGCGTCCGATCCTGTGGGTACACGTACTCAAAATCGATATTCAGTCCCCGGTATCCCTTCGCTCCCATGGTTTGTAGCACGTTTTCAATCAACGTGTTTTGCAAGACCTCGGAGGTGAGGATGGTATGTGCGACGTCAGAGCTAAACATGTTGCCCTGCCAGTTGGTCAGGACCAGCAATGGCGTTACACCTTGCGATTGCGCTGCTTGCAGCAGGCTGGTGTCGTCCAGTTGCATCGAGATAGAGCCGTCGGGTTGTGCCTGGTAGCTAAAAGGCGACAAGTATGTTAACACAGGTGCCAAGCTTGCGACCTCTTGCGCGGCGGCTGTCCCGGACTGAACAAAATACGCATTCGCTTCCAAACTGCGCCTTATCGCAGGTGTAGCACTTCCCACATTTGTGGGGATGACGAGAGACTGACCGACAACGAGTCCATTCGGATTGGCAATGCCGTTGATAGCGGCAATCGCTTCTGGCGAGACGCCATACATACGCCCCAGCTGCCAGAGGGTATCCCCCCGCTCCACGACGTGAATCAACATCATACAGGCCTCCTGTTCTCATTCCTCGACACCAGCCTATTCCTTGCACATATCGTTGGGCTGGGCGCGCGCCCACGTCTTTTGGCATCGCGACGCTTCCCATGTATGATGGAATCTGTTGTGCATGTGGAGATTTACGAGTGAGAGAGGAGTCACATATGCAACTGGAGCAAGCAGTCGAGCAGAGCAAACCCGTTTTGTCAAAGCGCTTAATCCTCGTCATGGCGATTGCCGCTGGCCTTGCCGTCGCAAATTTATATTACGGCCAGCCTCTCCTCAATGACATGCGCGTGTCGTTTCATACCACATCGTGGCAGGTGGGGATAGCTGCCACTTTGACACAGGTGGGCTACGCGTGCGGTTTGTTCTTCTTTGTCCCACTGGGCGACAGCCACGAGCGGCGGCGGCTCATTGTTCGTATGTCGATCGCGGCAGCTATTGCACTCGTGTTTCTAGCAGTAGCACAGGATCTATGGTGGCTATACGCAGCCAGTCTTGCTGTAGGTATCACGACCGTAGTGCCCCAGATGATTGTACCGTTCGCAGCCCACTTAGCAGCGCCAGCAGAACGCGGCAAAGTGGTCGGTACCGTCATGAGCGGTCTGCTCATTGGCATCTTGCTGGCACGGACACTATCAGGATTTATCGGATCGCAACTCGGCTGGCGGGCGATGTATTTGATCGCCGCCGTCATCATGGCACTTCTCACGGTCATCCTGCGCTGGCTGCTACCTGCCCTCCCGGCGGAGACGCAAACGCCTTACGGTACACTCCTGAAATCGCTGTTCACGTTGATCAAGGAACTGCCTGATTTACGCGACGCGTCGCTCCTTGGCGCAATGTCATTCGGCGCGTTCAGCGTGTTCTGGACCGTGCTGTCACTCTATTTGGCAGGCCCGCCGTTTCACCTCGGGGCTGATGTAGCCGGCTTGTTTGGCCTCGCGGGAGCAGCAGGAGCGTTCATCGCCCCTGCCGCCGGATCGATCACGGCGCGCATGCCTGCGAAGTACACGGCGCGCTTGGCTACTTGTGTCACACTGCTGTCGTTCCTGATTCTCTGGCTGTTTCGCCAACATCTCATCGGCTTAATTGTCGGTGTGATCATCATGGATCTCGGTGTTCAAGCGACACAGGTTTCAAATCAAGCGCGCATCTATAGCCTCTCAGATGCGGCACGCAACCGCCTCAACACGGTGTACATGGTCACATACTTTCTGGGTGGTGCGCTCGGATCGTTCATCGGATCGTTCGTCTTTGACAATTGGCACTGGGGCGGTGTCTGCGCAGCCAGTAGCATCTTGCTTATCCTTGGCATCCTGGGTTTTCTCGCCGTCGCACCGAAGGCCCTCATGCCATCGCACGATCCTCGCGATCTGATCAATTGACATACCGCCAGGTGTGACCACCATCGGTGGTCGCAAGCAGTCCGTTTGCTGTCAGCAAGTACCCGTCCGCAGAGTTAACGAATGACAAGTCATAGACGGCTCCGGACGGGTACAGGTTGAGCGGTTGCGGAACCGATTCATCCTCGCTCCGCGTTTGCCAATGGCTCCACGTATGCCCGCCGTCGTGCGTGACAAACAACGCCATCCCTTGATTCACCTCAAATGGCGATCTCGCCGCCAACACCCAACCGCTCTCCCCGGACCAGTCCATGCCAAGGGCGGCATACCCCTTTGGCAGTGAAACATGCCGTTCGACGTGCGATCCGGACGTCCATGTAAGCGTCGTCTGATACACCCCGGGCTGTGATTTCGTGGGGCGCTGTAGCTGTTCAACCGAGGAACTCCACAACGACCCAGGGTTTTCATATGCCGCCGTGGCAATCCCTAACGGACTACTCTCTGTAGCGATTTGCGTCCAATCGATGCCGTTGGTCGATTGCAACGTCACAGACGGATATGCAGTCACAAGCGTCAATGCGAAGTGATCGCCAGACACCGCGAGAGCAGTTTGTACGTTCGCGACAGAAAGTTGTTTCGACGCGCTCGCTGGCAATTGCGAAGCCCCTAAATCCGTCCACGTCGTACCGCCATCATGGCTCACCAAAAGGTGTAGCTGTCCTTGGCCGTTATTCGCTTGTTCTACCGCAGCCACGTAGACCGTACTGGCATTTGCGTACGCAATTGCGGTCGGGAACATGCCATTCATGATGCGAACGGTACGCCAAGAATGGCCGCCATCGTCTGTCGTATAGATATAGCCAGCGAGATCGTCTGAGCCGATACCTATGCCCTTCTTAGGTGTGACAAACTGCATCGCGACGTTCGGCTCACCGGCTGGATACACAACGTTCCACGTTTTCCCGCCATCGCTACTGCGGTACAAATCCATGCCACCGTTCGTCAGCGACACGGCTGCAAACATGGAACCCTTGGGTCCGCTCGTCAACGTCGCCTCACGCCAGTCAGGGAGCTGTGCCACCTGTGAAATCACACCTGAGTGCATATTGAATGCTGTCAAACCACCTGGAAACGGCGCCGCCCCCGGATCGAGGGCCACGAAAGCGAGTTCGCCAGCAGACTTTGTAAACGTTGGTTCATATTGCAAAATGCGTCCCATATACGCATTGGGCTGTGCATGTTTCCACGCCTTACCGCCATTGAGGGTCCAGTACGCGGTGGTCGTCCACGAATCAAGATCTTTGACGAGAAATAAGCCGTAGTTTTCCGCGTTCGGGTCAAATTGCACGGCCGCTTCCCACGCGCGCATGGGTGCCGTCCGCACGGCCACACTCCAATGCGCACCGCCATCCGTCGAGTGCAACAGTTCGATCACGCCCTTGTTGACTTCGCCGTCCGCCGTTACCGGTGCCGTCGTGATGGACAACCACAACTGACTGGCGTTCGGTGCGCTGAAGGCGATGGGTTGGCCAGGCGTCTCCATCTGCCTCCACGTCGCACCTCCGTCAGTTGTGCGTAAAAAGTATCCGTCAACCAACGCGTAACCGCTTTGCGCAAAGAGTTTGACTTGCCAGTCCTGCGCAAGCATGGACTCTCCCATCACTTGTGTCGCCGTCCATGTGCGCGTCCAATGCCGCCCGCCATCAGTGGTTCGATAGATGGCATCTGTCACGCGCTGGCGTCCGTCAACCGCCGGCGCGACGGGCTGAGCAGTCCGGGTCAGCGCAACGCCGTCGCTCGCATTTGTGAATGCCAAGGACTGCACTTGCCCATCGATAGTCCCAGCCTTTGCCCAAGTCGATCCGCCGTTTCGCGTGACGACGATTTGCCCGTTGACCGCCGCATATCCGACGCCGGCCCCTGTAAATACGGGAACAGCAATGCTCGTTGCCGACGTACTCGTGATGCCGGGCTTGCCGACAAAAGTCAGTGGACGGTCGTTTATGACTGAAACCGCTTCCTGTTTCGTAGTCTGCGCGGTATGCTTGAAAGGAGTGACGCTCGCCATGGCCGTGGCATTGCCGTTAACACGAGTATCACACCCAACCAAGGCAAATGCGGTCGTCACTGCGGCAGCCCACATCCATGTCCGTCTGGTCATTGGTCATTCTCCTCACTCTACCATGTTGTCATCTCAGTTGACGAAGCGAGTGGCGACCATGTGACATGGAGTGCTAACAAGGAAACATTTGCAGAGTTGTGGATGTCGACTATCCGTAAAGGGGAAATGGCATATGGACAACAGCCGTACACGCCAACAAACACCGGCCCGTGTTGGCCACTTGACGATCACGTTTGACGACGGGCCAGACGCCGAATATACGCCGCAAATTCTCGAAACCCTTCGACATTATGGCGTGCCCGCCGTCTTTTTTTGTATCGGTGAACAAGTGGCGCGCTACCCCGACGTGCTGCGCGCCATTGACGCTGCCGGGCATGCCGTTGGCAACCACACGATGACACATCCGCATCTAACCGAGTTGCCTGATGACGAAATTCGTAAACAACTGACTGACGCAGCCAATCAAATTGAAGCCACAATTGGCAAGCGACCGCACTTGTTCCGTCCGCCATACGGCGATATGGACGATCGCGTCGAGCGGATCGCGCGCGAGCTCGGTTATCAACCCGTCCTGTGGGACGTCGATTCCGTCGACTGGTCGGGTATTCCTGGACCGACGGTCGCGGCCAATGTGCTTCCGCACCTAAAGCCGGGTGCTATTGTGCTCCAACATGCGGGTGGCCACGCCCAAGGCACCCCTGCGGCGTTGCCATATATCATCGAAGTGGCTGTCGCGATGGGTTACGACTGGGTCCCTTTTACGTCGAAATCGTGAGTAACCGCTTAAGAAGAGGAGGGAAACTGTGAAACACAAAGACCTGATTGCCCGCATGACGCTTGAAGAAAAGGCCTCGTTGTTGTCGGGCAAAGACTTCTGGCACATGCAGAATATCGCAAAGCACGACATACCTTCGCTAACCCTAACAGACGGTCCACACGGCGTAAGGATGCAAGAAGAGGGAGAAACGCAGTTTAAGGGCAAACCGGCAACTTGCTTTCCAACTGCATCCGCATTGGCAAGTTCATGGGATGCCCAACTGCTCGAGCAAGTCGGTCAAGCGCTGGGGCAAGAGTGCCGCAGCCTCGGCGTCCATGTATTACTCGGGCCAGGTGCTAACTTGAAACGTTCGCCCCTTTGCGGCCGCAACTTCGAGTATTTTTCTGAGGATCCCGTCCTCTCAGGCGAACTCGCCGCAGCACATATTCGCGGCGTGCAAAGGCAAGGCGTCGGGGCATCGCTTAAACATTTTGCCGCGAACAACCAGGAGCACCGACGAATGACTGTGAGCGCCGAGGTAGACGAGCGGACGCTACGCGAAATGTATCTCGCGAGTTTTGAGCGTGCCGTCAAACAGGGACAGCCATGGACCGTCATGTGTGCCTACAACCGCATCAACGGTACGTACTGTTCTGAGCACAAATGGCTTTTGACCGATGTTCTGCGCACGGAATGGGGATTTGACGGGATCGTCGTGTCAGACTGGGGCGCGGTGAACGATCGCGTTTCTGGAGTGGAGGCTGGCCTTGACCTCGAAATGCCAGGTGGACCAGGCACGCAGGACGACGAGATCGTACGAGCTGTTCGCGAAGGTCGCCTCGACGAAACATTGCTCGACAAGGCGGTTGACCGGCTACTCACCCTGGTCGAGCGGGCGTATCAGGCTGAGCCTGCAGTGCCGTTTGATACAGAGGCCCACCACGCACTCGCCCGCAAGGTCGCCAGCGAGTGCATGGTGCTTCTCAAGAACGAGGGCAACATACTGCCGATTCAAGAGGGTGCACAGGTTGCCATCATTGGGGCCTTCGCGAAAGAACCGCGTTATCAAGGCGGCGGCAGTTCACATGTCACACCTACACGCTTGGATGTGCCGTACGACGAATGCGCCAAACACCTCGGCAACCATGTGTGCTACGCCGACGGATATCGATTGGATACGGACGAAGCCGACGACAAACTGATCGCAGACGCTGTCCAGCTCGCCAAGACGGCGGACGTCGCCGTCGTGTTTGCTGGGCTACCGGAGCGCTATGAATCGGAAGGATATGATCGGCAGCATCTGTCCCTTCCACCTGCGCACAATCGACTGATTGCCGCCATTGCCGCGGCGCAACCCAAGACGGTTGTCGTGCTCACAAACGGTGCACCAGTTGAGATGCCATGGGTCAACCAAGTGCCGGCTATCATTGAGGCTTATCTCGCAGGGCAGGCGTTTGGCGGCGCGATCGCCGACGTACTCACTGGCCGCGTAAACCCATCAGGCAAGTTGGCGGAGACTTTCCCCGTGAAACTGGAACACACGCCAGCACACCCGTTTTTCCCAGGTGAAGGTGACATTTCCGAGTATCGCGAAGGCATCTTCGTGGGCTATCGATACTACGACGCCAAGGCCATTGAACCTCTCTTCCCATTTGGTCACGGACTGAGCTATACGTCGTTTGCGTATACAGACGTCGACGTTTCAGGTGAACGAATTCGCGATGACGAACCGCTAGAAGTGCGTATCCGAGTAACAAATACGGGCCCTCGCCCAGGCAAGGAAGTCGTACAGCTGTATGTCGGCGATGATGTGGCGAGCGTCATTCGACCGCGCAAAGAACTCAAGGCGTTCGCAAAAGTGGAACTCCAACCAGGTGAAGAAAAGACGGTCACACTCGTGCTCGACAAGCGCGCGTTCGCCTTTTGGGATCTCCAATGCAGCCAATGGCGGGTAGAGAGCGGTACCTTTACTTTGTCCATCGGGTCGTCGTCACGAGACATTCGATTGACCAAGCAAGTGCAAGTTGAATCGACCTCGCCGCGTCCCCCCGTACATGTACATGCAAACGCCACAATCGGAGACTTGCTGACGGATCCACAAACCGGTCCGGTACTGCGAGGGATTTTGCAAGAGGCTATGCAATCGTCGCCGCTTGGCGGCATGGCAGAACACGATCCCGAACTCTTCGAAGCCTTTATTCGATATACACCCCTGTCGCGCACGGCGACGTTGGGCGGTATACCACGCCAGTCGATCCAACAAGTGATTGAGCGTCTGCGACAAGCGCAGGAAGGGTAATTCGCGGGCAAGCCGCCTGTATGGCTGCGAAAGGAGATTTCTCCGATGAACGTTAACTTGAACCGCGTGGCTGACGCACCCGTCGTCTCGACACGCTATGGAAAAATTCAAGGTATATGGCAGGACGGCGGTTCTGCCGCGTACCTTGGCATTCCTTACGCGGCTCCGCCCGTTGGTAAGCTACGTTTTTTGCCACCGCATCCCCCCGAGCCATGGGAGGGCATCCGAACAGCCGCCGAATATGGGCCGACACCTCAGCGGCGGCCATTTGGCGATGTGACGACGATCCCCGAGCCGTCCATACCCGGAGATGACATCTTGAATCTGAATGTGTTCACACCTGCCCCGCGCGATCGTCTCGCAAAACTCCCTGTCTTGGTGTGGATTCACGGCGGCGGCTACTTCGCTGGATCACCCGCTTCGCCATGGTATAACGGCCGCTCTTTTAATCATCATGGGGTCGTTTTTGTCACGCTGTCGTACCGCCTCGGCTTTGACGGATTCGGCTGGATGGAAGGCGCACCATTGAACCGCGGGTTGTTGGATCAAATCGCCGCACTCCGTTGGGTCAAAGACAACATTCGCGAATTCGGGGGCGATCCTGATCGCGTCACGATTGCTGGCCAATCGGCTGGGGGAGGTTCCGTGTTGTCACTTCTCGCCTCACCGAAGGCGGACGGACTGTTCCAGTCGGCGATAGCCGTTTCTAGTGCATTTGGCTGGCCAACGGCCAACGACGTGGCCGAAGTCGGACGAGGCATGGCGGAACACTTTGGCATCGAACCGACCATTGACGCGTGGCGCACCATTCCTCACGAGCGTATCCTGGATGTCGAACGAGCATGGAATCACCTGCCGGGCAGTCCTTCATCGGCTTCTGTCGATGAACTCTTGACAGCCATGCGGACGGAATTAGATCGAGCGACAGGCCTAGCGTTCCGCCCTGTGCTGGACGGAGACGTACTGGTGCATTCTCTCGATCATCCAACAACTCAACAGCGGATCGCTCACATTCCTATCATCATCGGCAGTACACGCAATGAGTTTTCATTCCCGTCGCCGGCGGATGCTCCCGGCCTTGATGAAATTTGCGAGATGCTCGCTCGCCACGGTGTGGCCGATGCTGCCATCGAACGGTTTGCCCACGATACATGGCGGATTGGCGAGGAACGTGCATTAGGACAGTTCATGACGAGTTTCATGTTCCGCAATGGGATTGCCCGCTTTGCAGAATTGCGCAATCGGGCAGGAGCAGGAACGCGGACTTGGCTGTACGATTTCGCCGAGCTTGCCGCGAATGCCCAGGGATCGTTCCACTGTCTCGACCTGCCCTATTTCTTTAACCAGCTCGACGCACCAAACGTAGACAAAGTACTGGGTCCCAATCCCTCACAACCACTCGCGGATGCTATGCACGGAACATGGGTCGAGTTTCTCAAACATGGAAGGCTGCCGTACCCCTCCACCGAGGACAACCCGTGTGGTGCAATTCACTTTCAGGGCGGGGCCGAATTCCGACCGGATGCTTATGTCTTCGAACGAGAACTGCTCGCTGCCGTCGGCCAGTGGCCGGGCCTGCGGGACTGAACATACCTTCCTATGATCAGACACGCCATGCTAAAAGCCCCGGGAGAATCCTCTAATCCCGGGGCAATTTCTCTAACGGCGGTTCACTTGTTCTGCATCATCACTGATTTTATGATCATCACCACAATCGGTCGGCTGCCGATATCTTAGTCGTCTTCAACCTCGGTAAATTCCTTTACAATATGAGTATAATCATACCCGTGTTCGCAGTGCGTGCAATGAACGCGAACCACATGTTCACCTTCTGGCACTTGAACAACATTGACCTTTTCACAGCGTGGGCAAATCGACTCCACTTCCCAATGTTTATGCAAACTCATGAACTCGCCTCCCTGCTTGATTTTGATACGATACTATGCAGATTAACTCAAAATCAGCTTGAAGCGATAGCACTCACCCGTTTAAGCCATGAACAAAGTAATACGCGTCAATGGATCCCCAGCCTGTTGGATGATCATATCCTACTCCAGCCGCATATGCGCCATTGTTGCCGGACGTAACGTCGTGGAAAGCAAAGTTCCTATACGATGCATTGCGCGCCATGGCATAGATACCTATATCCGCGAGACCAACAGGCGGTTTGCCTTTCAGCGCACGGGATTGGTCAATAAGCGCAAACGTCGCAGCCATTTCGGGAGCGACAAAACTGGTGCCGCCTGCGATTTCCCAAGTGCCTTCATAATAAAAATCGTAACCTGTCGCGGGATTCGCGTTGAGTGCGATATCGGCAGTCTGCCGCGCCCCTGTTTCGGGAACGCCCGGACCATACTGCCACGACGGTTGGCCAAAGATGGCGCTTTGTCCACCGCCACCATCCGTCCACGCGCTCTCACTCAATCGTTCACCATCGCTTGCGATATCCAGTGTCGTCCCGCCGCACGCCGTCACGTAGGGGTCAGACGATGGATAATCGACATGGTTACCCGCAAGGCCGTCACTGCTACCGCTGTCGCCCGCCGCTGCAAACACACTTTGTCCTTGTGCGGCCATCTCTTCAAATATACTGTGCTCCGCGTCGATGGTGGAACTCGGCGTCTGCGACTCAGGTGCCCCCCAACTCGTCGTCACAACATGGGCTCCATCGTCGCTTGCTACCTGATTAAACGCATCAATGAATGCTGCCGCATCGGGCGTCGCGGCTTCGTAAACCGCGAGCGAAGCCGTGGGTGCGATGGCATGCGACCACTCGCAGTCAAGCGTCGTCTCGTCACCTGGCGCCGTGCTTGTCCCGTCGATCACGCGCTGGCGAATAAGCGGATTGGGCAACCCAAAGGCGCTGTCAAACGCGTCCACATCCGACACATTGACAGACCCAGAGGTCACGATGGCGATGGTTTGTCCTCTTCCAGCCCACGACGAATAGAGTCGCTTGTAATCGTAAGCTGTTTGAATCTGTGCCGGCGTGTACCCACCTGTTGCCGACGCCGACCGCTTCGTCACGGTCAGATGCCCGGTCATAGGCTCCTCGCCCAGCCCAACAACGCCAGATACATATTCTGCAATCGAAGCTGGGAGCGTCCCCATCTGCGAAGGTGCATAAAAGTCGAAGCTTCCTTCTTGGTACTGATGCTCGTGAATCGAAAAGGCGTGTTCCATCTGCGTAGCCGTTCCTTTAACGTCGAGCACCAAGTTATTGTGGGAGTCAGACTGCACCTTAAGCCCGTACTGGCGCAAGTAGGTACTGACAGCTTCCACTTCGCTTGCGGAAGGCGCAAATTCCTGCCGAAATTGTTGCGGCGTCAAATAATGGCCGTACTGCTTGGATGATGGATTGTAAAGTTCGCCAATCAACTGTTGCAAAGCCGCTTGATTTCGCAACTTCAGGCCAATCGCCACATGCATGGGCGCATTTCCTGCGAGTTCCCCGACGATCCTGGCACCGTGCTTCGCCTGTGGCTCCACACTTGCCACGACAACGCGCTTCGCCATCGGCGCTGTCGCCGCCATGGCGACAAGCGGAACCCCACCGGTCAGCAAGCATGCTGTTGTCGCTGCCAGTATCCGAACAGAAATTTGCATACTGCCCCCGCCCCCAATCTTATGTCAACTTCTATACAACGAAGTATAGGAGGGGGTTGCACAGTTAGATAGGAACAATATGCGGATGTAAAAGCCGACACTGGTGTTAGCGGTTGCCCATGGCGACGTAGGGTAGACCTTCCGCCCCAGCCATGGAAGGGCGTACCAGATGTTGTCAACCCTTGTCTAGCCTCAACTCTTCTATCCCACTTATTCAACCAAACTCGCGAACTAGTCGTTTGGAGACATCTTGAAAATAGGCAAATGCGAAGACACGGAATCGCTCAGCTGCTGTCGAGAAGTAGCGTCGCTCCGACCAAGCAATACCCAACTGCCGCTGGCAAGTAGGTTCTTCGATGCGCAACCGGTGCGAGGCGCGTTGCGGCCACTCTAGCCAAGTGAGCGCCGGAACGAATGCGACGCCAAGACCTTGCTGCACGAGTCCTGCAATCACGTCCGGTTCGTCACCAGCAAAGTGAATATGCGGGACAAATCCAGCCTCGCGACACAGCCGATCCGTCAATTCGCGAAATTCATAGCCTGCATTCATGCTGATGAAAGGTTCATCCTTGACCTCCGCAAGACGAATGGATTCACGTACCGCCATCGGGTGATTGGGAGGAACGATAAGGAATATCTCCTCCGTTAGTAATGGTTGCCACTTGATATCGATGCCCTCAATGGGTGCGGAAGATATACAAAAGTCGACTTCTCCATTTTCAATCTGGCGCTTCATCTCGGGTGCCGATTCAAAAAACTGGCGAAAACGGACGTCTGGATGGCTAGCCAGAAACGCACCAAGCAACCCTGGCAGGATTCGTGGCGTCGAGACGGCAAGTGTGACAATGTCTTCGTTGAGCCGAGCGAGATCGCGAATTTCGCGCTTGCCTTCATTCAGTTCCACAAACGCGCGTTGAACGCGCGCCAAAAAGGCTTCGCCATATGCATTCAAGCGGATCTGACGGCCGGTGCGGTCAAACAGCGGAACCCCCAAATCTTCCTCGAGCCGGGATATCGTCTTGCTCAGTGATGGTTGTGCGATTTGAAGCTCCTCGGCGGCCTTGGTCATGTGCTGTAAACGAGCAACCGTTTGGAAATACTCTAATTGCAAAAGTTCCACCCAAATCCCTCTGTTCTCCAATCATTTATCCAAATCTATAATTAAATAGTCTACCATATATTTTACACTATATAAACAAAAAGATACAATAAACCCTGCGCTTGATGCCTCATGGGTACTACTCGATTTCCCAAATTTTTCAAAGCCAACAATTTGATTGTATCGAGAGGAGGTTTGGTATGAACCAATCCCCAGCAACGGGTTCCGGCGGAATTCATGGTTGGCGGCTTGTGGCGATTTGTTTACTGACGATGTTCGCCTTTGGCCCACAGTACGTATTAAACGTGTCGTTTATCTTAAACCAGGGTCTTATCCAAAATACGTTTGCCTCTGGCGCAAATGCGCTGACCGTGCCGTCGACCTTGTCCAATTTGGCGTTTGCTGCATGCGTTCCGGTGGGTCCCGTGTTGACCAGGAGGTTCGGTCTACGGCACACGTATATATCCCTGGTGCTCATGTTCTTGCTTGGTAGCATCATTGCCGCCATTTCACCCACGATGTGGGCGCTGGTCATCGGCCGTCTGTTACAGGGTTTGAGCGCCGGAGCCTTATTCTTAACCATTCTGCCAGTAAGCCTTATGTCGTTCCCGAATGCCATTCGCAATTGGTTCCTATTGCTCGCTATAGGCGGCCTTTTCGGGGCTTCTGCATTCGGTACGCTCTTTGGCGCGTTGACCATCAGCACGGACGCATGGCGCTGGCTTTTCGTGCTATGTGGCATCGCACCGATTTTCTGCTTGATCGTTGGGCTCATCGCTCTGCCTCGTGAACACGTGCATGAACATCATCAGCCATTCGATATCTGGGGTGCCGTCGTCCTTGCGGCAACCGTCACGGTGACCCTGTTCCCGCTGATTCATCTCAAAAACATGGGCATCGGATCGCTGTGGGTATGGCCATTCTTTGTTTTGGCAGCGGCGCTGTTTGCAACTTTCGTTTTCATCGAGTTGCACTCGAAGGCGCCACTCGTCCACTACCGGTCGGTGCGCATGCCCAAACAGATTTTTGGCTTCCTGATGGCGGTCATTAGTCACGTCGGCCTAATCCTTGCCCTCATCGGTGGCATCGAGTTTTTGCGCGCCATCAAAGGAGCTTCCTTTACAGACATCGTTCATTTTGCCGTCTGGTTTGTATGCGGAGTCGTGATCGTCGCCCTCATCTCGGTGTTTCTGTACGATCTCGTCGGCGCAGGCGCACTCGGTATCGCTGGCTCGTTCGTCGTCATGTTGGTGGCCTGGAAGTGGCACAACGCATCGGGTCACGTGTCGTATCCCATGCTTGCTTTTGAGTTTGCTGCTGCAGCGACCTGTATCGGCCTCGTTCTCATCGCAGGGGCACTCGGTACAGCACTCGCAGGCGATATTCACGAAGCGCGTTGGCGTTCCGGGTTTCTGCACTTTCACCGCAATCTGCTTGGCGCGCTCATCGCCCCGTTCAGTGCATGGTTCCTGACCAAAGACAGCGCGATTCAATACGAGCAACTGCGTTCTCACATCAGTCTGGCCGATCCGCTGGTCAGCGCACAGTTGGCCTCCATCACGCAGCGTCTCATGGCCAACGGCACACCACAGGCGCAGGCACAGCAACTTGCAGTTACCACAGTGTTAACCAATGCGCAGCAAGCGTCGCTACTCAGTGCACTGCACGGCTTATTTACCATCATGTTCATCGTCGGCTGTATGATGCTGGTCTCTTCCATCGGGATGGCCGCAACGGGCAAAGGCCGCGCCCTTGTACAACGCCAGAAACCGCTCACCGCACCGCAACATATCGGCGAATCCTTGCCGGCACCGACGCGTCACCACGCCGCAATTTCCAATGAAGGGAGTACACACGCATGAACATGCGACGGATGGTCGCTTTGCAAGTTGTTATCCTACTTGTTCTTGTAATCGCAGGTTTTGTCGGATATTACTTCTATAATCAATCCTCGACCTATATTAAAACGGACGATGCCCAAGTGAGTGGACAACAAATCGTGATTGCCGCACCGGCGGCGGGACAGCTGACGGCGTGGAATGGCAGTGTCGGCTCCACGTTCAGCAGCGGATCGACCGTTGGCACGCTGGCCGTCTCCACAGGTAAAGGCGAGGTTAACATGAATATTCCAGATCCGAGTTCGTCGACGATTGTCGACAATTTGGCGGTAAAAAACGAATACGTCTCGGCTGGTGAACCTCTTGCGTACGCCTATAACCTGAACGATTTGTATGTGATCGCCAATATTAAAGAGACAGACATCCGGCATGTCGAAGTCGGCCAAAATGTCGATGTCTATGTCGACGCCTATCCGGGGACGACTTACAACGGCGTCGTCAAACAAATTGACTACACCACTGCAGCCACCTTGTCGCCACTGCCATCCTCGAACACGAATGCAGACTATACCAAGGTGACACAGGTAATTCCGGTGGAAATTCAGCTGCAGTCGGGCACAGAAGGCCTGGCACCAGGCATGGACGTACGTGTGCGCATCCACCGCTGATCAAACCAAGACCGTTCGGGATCAGGGCTGCACGGGCCGCTTGCACAAACGGCTCGTCGGCCCTTTTTATATTGGATTGTGTTACGATGCTCATAGCGGAGCGCCTTACGGCGAATGCTCCCGATTACGGCCGGACGAGCCAGGTCGAGTTAGAGGATGATGAGTGTGCAAGAGACGAATCTACAAGGGCGTGTACGCCCACCTTTCCGTGCCGATCAAGTCGGCAGCCTGCTGCGCCCAGAGCGCGTGAAAGAAGCACGACAAAAGCGCTTGCAGGGCGAGATTGACGAAGTGGCATTGCATGCAATTGAGGACGAAGAAATCACGCGCCTCGTAGCCAAGCAAAAAGAAATTGGCCTAATTGCCGTGACCGATGGCGAACTACGCCGCTCCTGGTGGCACTTCGACTTTTTGGAGCACCTCGATGGCGTGCAAGGATATGAGCCGCAGGTGGGCGGCATTCAGTTTCACACAGTCACCACCCGCCCGCGTGCAATCCGCGTCGTCGGCAAGCTCGGCTTTAGCCAACATCCTATGCTGGATCACTTCCGATTTTTGCAGTCGGTCGCTGGCGGCCATCCCGCCAAAATGACGATTCCGAGCCCGAGCATGCTTCACTTTCGGGGCGAGATCGATCCGCAGGCATATCCGGATGAAGACCAATTTTTTGCCGATCTCGGCCTAGCGTACAAACAAGCGATTCAGGCATTTTACGACGCCGGTTGCCGTTACCTGCAACTCGACGACACCGCATGGGCATACCTGTGTTCCGACGAGCAACGCGCGCAAATCGTCGCCAAAGGGTGGGACCCGCAACGTTTGGAGGACAAGTACGCACAGACCATCAACGCCGCAGTACAAGGTCGGCCATCCGACTTGGCGATCACGATGCATATTTGCCGTGGTAACTTTCGTTCCACCTGGATTTCCTCCGGCGGTTATGAACCGGTGGCTGAGACGCTTTTCCAACGTCTCGACATCGACGGCTTTTTCCTTGAGTACGACAGCGATCGCGCCGGCGGCTTTGAACCGCTCCGCTTTGTCGAGCGCAAGTCTTTGCAAATCGTATTAGGTCTGATCACGAGTAAAACTGGGCAATTGGAAAGCAAAGACGAGGTCAAACGGCGCATTGAAGAAGCGAGCAAATTTGTCCCTCTTGAACAATTGTGTTTAAGTCCGCAGTGCGGCTTCGCTTCCACAGAAGAAGGCAATTTGCTTACCGAAGATGAACAGTGGGCAAAGCTGGCACACGTGGTCGAGATTTCGCGGGAAGTCTGGGGGTAACACAAGCAAGGCTCAGATCACGGCAGCAAAGTGTCAACGATGTGCGCAACCGTTCAACCTGGCGGTTGCGCACCATGTATATTTTTCCAAGTTGTGCACACTCTAGTTACATGCATGTACACGATCTCGGGCGCAGACGTATCGCTTTTCTTGGTGCATTACATCTTAATCTCATTCACCGGACTCGGCCTTGGGTGGCCATCGCCTGGTCCTGGTTCATGCCGGGGTTTGGCCATTTGTTACTCGGCCAATACTTACTGGGTTGGATCTTGTTTGCGTGGGAAGTGGCCGTCAATGTCGAAACGCACTTCAACATCGCCATTCTCGACACATTCACGGGACACTTTGCCGCAGCCAAACAGGTGTTAACCCACGAACAAATCGGCTTTTTGCTATTTACATATGGACCTATTTTCGCATTTGCTATGCACCACAGCTATCTGATTGCCAAAGATGCCAATCTCCTGACTGATATCGGACAAGGTGCCGCCCCTCCACTCGCCATGTCGATCCGCCAAATTGAGTGGAACTACTTATCCAAGAAAAACCCCGTTGTCGGCTGGCTGTGGTCGCTTTTGGCCCCCGGTGTGGGAGCCATTTACACACATCGCGTCTTGACTGCATTTTTTGAAATCGCTTGGTGGACGACCATTATCGTCAAGTCGAATATTCTCACCAGCATTGCGTATCTGACAACAGGGCAACAACAGATGGCCGTTCGGGTTCTCGATCCGGAGTGGACGCTTTTTATACCCTCGATGTTCAGTTTCGCGGCGTACTATGCGTACGTCATTACAGTCGAGCGCAACAAACTGTTTGACCGCGAGCAAGCCGTGTTTCTCACTTCACATTACCAAAAGAATTGGGCGTTTCCACTTCACAACAAAGGTGATGCGAAGCCTATGCGATTCGTCGCTTCGTTTGATCATTCCCTGCAACTTGAAGTAGCCCTATCCAAGCTGCAGCAGCTCCACCTGGGTCCAGAATCCGTATTGGCTGTGCCACTTGTCCGCCGTTCCGACGGGCCGCGTGCCGACACGGCAAATCACGCAGACCAGCGGGCATATTTTGACTTGGCGTCGCTCGCCGCCGCCTCCGGGTGCTTTCTTGGTACTGTCTACGGTTTTGTCTTGCCCCTCGGGCCGGTCGTATGGGGGCTCGGCGGGTTCGCCATCGGCTTCGCGATTGGCCTTTTCGTCAAGTGGATATGTAATCGCCGAAAGCGCCGCACGCCTTCGCTACCAACGGAAATCGTGGTTGTTATCGAGTGTGAGGAGGATGCGGCCCGACAGGTTGAACAAATACTTTGGTCACACGGTGCCTTTGCTCTGGCCCGGGTAGGACTGCATGAAACGCCAGGGCAGGATGCTTTGTGAACGTTTACCTTCACAAACCGACATGCCGACGCCGTGCGATCCATATATACTGTACACAGACAGACCGCGAAGGTCGCGGATGATAGGGGTCAGAGTCTGTGCACAAACTGCGTGTTTTTCGCCGCTACGTACGGCGTTACTGCAAATTTCTGCTGGTCGGCTTGATGAACGCGGCTGTCGATCTCGGCGCGTTGAACGTCTTGTTGATCTTTTTCCCGACGCGATCGTCATGGTGGCTCACCGTGTATAATACCGTTGGCGTTGTCGCGGCCATCGTCAACAGTTACATCTGGAACCGCTTTTGGACGTTTGCGGACGTCGCGAAGGGGAACTTTCGGGAAAAGTTGAAGTTTATCTTACAGTCCATACTGAATATCGGCATGAACGATGGCATTTTGGTATTCGCCAACGACTACTTGGTGACGCACCGCAACCTTCCGTATATAGTGAGCAGCAACATGGCTAAAGGAGGTGCGATGTTTATTTCATCGTCTCTTTCCTATTTCCTTATGCACATGTTTGTCTTCCGTCGCCACCGTCCGCTGCCTGTCAAACCCACAAGGAATGATTGAGCCCTTGGCGCATAAGCTAGTACTACAATTTGTTGGTGATGGAGCTCACCAGAACCGTCCACCTGACGTGGACTGATAGCCCCTACCCCGTGTTTCGGCATGCGGGTAGGGGCTTCTTGCTCATCAACCGATTGGGACGGGAGAGACATTATGGCGCCTTTCTTTAAGATTTTGCTGGTGGTCATTATCACGGCTGTCGACAATGCCTTACTCGCAGGGATCCTCATGCCATCGTCCCTGGATCGCGCAAGAAAGCGAGTGATTGGTGCCGTCGGTTGTCTCCTCGCGATCGCGCAAATCCTAGCCGCCGCCAGTGTCGATAGATTGATGCATCATATCGAGTTCCAAGTTCTATCGTCGCTACTTCTCGCCTGGATGGCGGTGCGACTCCTCACGACGGCTCCAAATAGCGGTACCGGGCGCTCACCCCATCTCCTCATCTGGCCCATCTGTCGGTTGTTCAGTTTAACTTTTATTGGCAATTTGGACAACATCATCTGGTTGGGATCAACGTTGCAAGGCAATCGCCTGTGGCTCATCGCCTGGTCCTTCGCAAGCATTCCGGTGTTCGTAGCCGTCTCGCTCTTCCTGGCCAAACAAATGGAGCGCCAGACTTGGATCCTGCCCCTGGGGGCCGCGATGATGGCGTGGGCGGCTGCCTCGCTCATCGTCGAACTGCCGGTCGTGAAAAGCGCGATCGAAAGCCTGGAAGACATACCGGCGACGACGCTACAATGTATCGTCACGCTCGTCATTTTGGGAATGGGGTTGTTGCTGCGAGCGATTGCGGGAAAGGGGAAGTCGCGGGCGCAATAACGTGCATATCCCAGCAAGTGCGGCGACAATGGCCGCCACGCCGATAGGAAGATGGCTCAATCCGGCCCCAAGACCCATGCAAAGGCTGGCTAGACACTGCGCGAGCCAAGCAGCCATGCGGCCTGCAAATGCAGTGTTCGCTACGGCTCGCATGTCTGTTGCCGAAACCACGAGGCGGTGCCCAAACAACCAACCACCTACGACACTGAGTGTGCATATTCCGATGGCGTGCGCGAGAGCGGAGGGCAAGGACAACCCGGCGTGCAACGCACTGATGCCGCCAAGCCAGAGACAGCCCGCGGAACTCACGGCAAACACCATGTCCACCCAACTGCGCCGTGGCCACCCGAATGCCGTCTCTGCATTGGATCCGGCTCCAATCAACGCACTTGCGAGCCACATGCCCCATTGCATCGCTGCCCCTCCGTTCCTCACATGGTTACATTACGGCAGGAACCATGTGATGGCGAGGGACAGGCGCCCCGCCAGGCTACAGCCAAAGTTGCACGAGCCAGGCAACGACGAGGCCCAGCCCAAGTGAACTCACGAGGTAGACGAGGGAAAGCATGCGATTTGTGCGAAACAATGTGATGGTGTCCACTGAGAGTGCGGAAAACGTTGTGAACCCTCCACAGAAGCCCGCGCCAAGCACGATAAACAAGGAAGGTGCAGTCACCGCAAACAGACCTGCGAAGATGCCAAGCAGTGCAGTTCCCAACATATTGATCAGCCAAGTCCCCCACGGGAAGGCGGATCGAGCGTAACCCCCAACCAGTCTACCCACTTCATATCGTGCAAGAGCACCGAATGCCGACCCGCAGGTGGTCAACCAGAGCGTCGTACCAATCACGCGGATACCTCCTCGGTCGGCTGTTTCGTCGCTTGCGTCAGAGTAGCCATCAGCCACTGTCCACCAAAGGCCGCAGCCGGGCCGCAAAGCCCACTTGCCAGTATATAGGTGAACGCAAGGACGGGTGCTTGACTGAACAAATGTAAACTGCCTTCAGCAAAGGTGGAAAATGTGGTGAATCCGCCCATGACGCCTGTACCAAGTCCCACGACCAGCCAATCAGGCCTTATGCGTCTGAACGCTGTGTGCTGAATGACGCCTAACAAAAACGAGCCGGTGATGTTAATGAGCAAAACATCAATAGGGAACTTCCCCCAGCCCCCCATACCTTCACTGATCAGCGCTCGTAGTAGACCCCCGATGGCACCGCCCAGAAAGACCGCGGCAATCCGCTTCCATTCCTGCATGCGAATCTCCCCCCAAAGTTCTTCCGCACACGAAAAAGGCCCCTGCAAACCACCGATTGCAGTGCAATCGGTATGTTGCAGGAGCCATCAGCCCTCGCGGGCGGTTTTGGTGAGCCCCATCACCACTTGATTAGGCTCATTATACTGGGGAACTGTCTTGTCTGCCAAGATGATTATCATGGCGCATTATGCTGCGCCATGTTCGACATGCAGAGGCCATTTCGCTTACGCGGTATTGATACATCGTATGCGGCTGGACGCATTTTGCGAAGCCCTATTGTGCCTCTTGACGCGTGATGGCCACGTGTCAAACAACGCCCGGGGGCCAATGGACGAGGCGACCAACAACCGCATTACGAAAACGGATGACTGTCCGGATTCAAATCGTCTTCTGTTAATATGCGCGTGGCATAGCCCAGACGATAGGATAGCTCAAACAGCCTTGACAACCCTCGTACTCGTTGCAGACCATATCCCCATGTGATCGGCGTCATGCCCGGAATCAGAACCTTGACCGCAGAGAGTCCGACGTATGATAATTCCGCGCTCGTTTGTTGAAATACGACAACGTCGAACCCCCGGTGATGTAAATCGCGAACAACGGCGTCGAGGATAAGCCGAATGTCTCTGGAAGCCAGTTGATACCGATTAGCTGCAGTCATATACGTTTCCTCGACGGATTGCACAGGCCTTTGCCTAGTACACTCCAACAGAAACGCCCAACGCGGGTACGCCTCAGGCAACGCTGCCACGGCATTGTGGTCGAGAATGTCCCTGATAGTGCGCGGATCCTTGAACATCGCCCGGGCTTGATTGCGCCTTGCCTCTGATGAACGGCGCAGATTGAACACTTGTACTGTCAGTTCGCGCAGTGCACCATGAACGGCTTGATAAGGGTTTGCGTGGCACGCCGACCCGCTGACCACTTTCGGGTATTGGTGCAAGCGATGGATACCCACGGCACACACGACTGGTATATCGAGATCGGGTGATAATTGAAACAGGCGTACTTCGTAGCCCATGTCATCCAATATGTGGAGCATATGTGCCGTTTGCGCGGGACAATGAGCGCCTATGGTCAATTCGGGAACTGGCTGTTTTGCGTACCACATGTTCAAGAATCCATCCCGCTCAAGGACTTCGAAAATTCCGTGGAGTACGGCCTCTTCTACACTTCCTCCGATTGCGCATCCATTCGACGACTCGGTGACAAACCGCCTTTCATCGGCGGTTGGCCCATAATAGGCCATTTGCTCAGGGATGAGGACTGGTATGTTCTGTCTCGTCGAATAGGCCCAGACCCACGAATACTTCTTTTCTTCATCAAAGGGCTCTAAAAATGAATACGTAGATGGTAGCAACTCGTAGCAATGTAAACCGAAACGCGACGGATGTATGGCATTTTCCGCGAGCTCCGCATACCTGCCAAAGACGATAGGCTTTCGATTTACCGCCTGAAATCCGCAACTGCGTTCCAGCACTTCCAGCATGGCAGATTGCCTTGCGGCGGTGGGTGTCGGACCAGAACCATAGCCGGCAATCTCCGCACCGCCAGGCGCATATATGAACGCCGCGGCCTGAGCGAACGCTGTATCGTCGCTGTGC
This sequence comes from Alicyclobacillus hesperidum subsp. aegles, assembly GCF_027923525.1. Classification (NCBI taxonomy): domain Bacteria; kingdom Bacillati; phylum Bacillota; class Bacilli; order Caryophanales; family Alicyclobacillaceae; genus Alicyclobacillus; species Alicyclobacillus hesperidum. The sequence continues at coordinate 45,386 of NZ_BSBJ01000002.1, forward strand.
TCATGAATAACGGAGATGTAGCCCACCTCGGAGTGAAAGAACATGCGCTTCAGCTGTTCGTAATCAATGTTCTTCACCCGTAACGCCTCTTCGTCGTCGAGCGGACATGACGCAAACTGAAGTTGTGCAAGCGCGGGATAATCATCCGGTATGAGCCCGCAACGCGGGCAATCGTGATTCGGAAGGACGGGAACCCACTCGGCATTTTCGTCGCTATATACACAAACGTGTCCCCGTGAATGAGGCATTCCCTCAGGTTGCAGAATAGACTGTATTTCTTGCACAACCAAATTGAACAGCCTTTCCATTGCCATTGCCGACATCTCGAAAGGCTCTGCCAATTCCTCTATCAGCGTGCCACTTTGTTGGCCAAAGAAATGTTGTAGAACACTACGCTCAAAGCTGTTTTCCCACCGCAACTGTAAACACGTCGCACAGCCTGGGACGCCCGGTGTTTCGAGTGGACCCAAGAAAGCAGTCGTTCCTCGCCCAAGCACAGGCAGGACGGGAATCTGCAACGACCTGCACTTGTCCAGCACCGACCGTTCAAATTCCGAGAGCATATCGGACGCCAGGATCACGAGTTGTACGTCAACCTGTTCCAATTCGTCGAGTGAGCAGTCATTCAGAATGCCAGTCCCACTCGATTGATGGGCTAGCTGCTGCCAGGTCGCAAGCAACTGCGGACCTAATATAGGGCCGTTATGAAATAGCACAATACACATCATATCTCCCTCATCCGAACCCATCATCGGCAACAATGTTTCTCTGAAAAAACCGATTGATGTTCGAGTCAGGATGCACTCTATGCCATTACCCAGTAGAAGGTGTCAATGCTGCGCGTATCTTTTTGCGCGTGGAAATGTGCTCCTTACCCCCTCCATCCGCCCTGCTCTGTCATTTGTTTCATGACATAACCTGCACCATGTCGGGTTCAAGGGAGGGATTGCGATGTACGGAACCTTTGGCGGATACACACGGTGGGCTGTTGTATTTCTGATTATCTTCGTGCTGTTCTTCCTGCTCGTACCGGGCTATGTTGGCGGCGGCTCCTGCGCTGGCGGTGCAGTCGGCTATTGATGAAAAGGGGGAAATCTGCGTGTACGATGGAGGCGCCTTTGGGGGATATACCCGCTGGGCTGTTGTGTTCCTGATCATCTTTGTCCTGTTCATTCTGCTGGTTCCCTATTGGGGCGGCGGCGGTTCCTGCGCTGGCGGAGCAGTAGCATATTAAGATGGATGGTTGCAAAGGCGGCGGGATGGTTCTCCGTCGCCTTTTTGTATTCGACGAAAACCACATGGTATCGAAGATCCAAGTCGGCATCTATATACACTCACCCTGAACGTTTACCATTTCACTTGGACCGATAAATGCCATTTGGCTTCCTGTGCGGCCAGCGCTATCATAGATGGGTATGTCACGCGGGAGGAGTGGTAACCCATGCGAACCCATGGCGCTCGCACAGCATGGATGGTCGCGTTTCTTGTGACCGCTTGGGGCTTTAATTGGCCGTTATCGAAAATGGCCCTGGCGTTCACGCCACCCATTTTGTTCTCGGGCATGCGTACGCTTGCCGGAGGCATCATCCTGCTTATCGTGGCCAGGATCACCCGCCCTGGGCAGTTAAACCTTCGGAAAAACTGGTATATCTATCTCATTTCCAGCTTGTTTAATATCATCCTGTATTACGCACTTCAGACGATTGGGTTAGCTTATCTGCCATCAGGCCTTTTTTCCGCCATCGTCTTCTTACAACCCATGCTCGTTGGCATCCTGTCCTGGTTATGGCTTGGCGACCCGATGCACGCATGGAAAGTAGCCGGCCTCGTGCTCGGTTTCGTAGGTGTCGGCGTCATCAGCCTCGGTAGTCTTAGCGGCGTGCACAGTTCCAGCATCGGCATCATCTTGGCCGTGGCGACTTCCGTCTCCTGGGCGATTGGCACAGTCTACGTCAAAAAGACGTCCGGCCTGGTCGATCCGGTATGGCTCGTCGCCATCCAACTGGTTATCGGCGGCATGCTGATGAGCGGCATAGGCAGCGCCATCGAACCACTGCAGTCCATTCGCTGGACCGGTGAATTCATCGCGCTGTTCGCCATCATTTCCGTGATCGTCATCGCTCTCGGCTGGCTTGTTTATTTTACGCTTATTGGCTCCGGCGAAGCCACGAAGGTTGCCTCTTACACGTTTCTTATTCCACTCATCTCTGCCTTTGCAAGTGCGTTGCTGATGCGCGAGCCGCTCACACTATCGCTCGTCGTAGGCCTCGTTCTCGTGCTCGTGAGCATCTACTTCGTGAACCGCCCCGCACCAGCAGTGAAAGAAAAAGCATCGACGCAATGAACAAAGGGGCAGGCATGTCGCCAGCCCCAATCACAATTTGGTTGCCTCGACGAAACGGTCGCCGCCGACAATGCGCTCTGTCGGGTAGACACGACGCACGCGTTGCACGATGATGGCACCTATTACGGCCTTCACAAAGTCCCCCGGCAAAAAGGGCCACATACCGCCTGCGAGCGCAGACCCCCATGGCTTAAGCGACGGCACCGCATGTCGCAGCCAAAGGACACCCGGAATATAACAGATGCAGTCGCCTAGAAAGAATAACACGAGGACAAGTTTCCACCACTCTCCGCGCGATCCCGCTGGCATCCGCTGCACCACGAAGCCCGCGAAAAACGCGCAAAACGGCCATCCCCATATGTAACCGGCTGTTGGTCCGAGCAACAGGCTTGGCCCGGCGTGGCCACCGATCAACGGAAGCCCTGCGAGATCGAGCACAATCAACAAAACAAACGTGAGTCCACCATACCACGGGCCAAGTAAGGCACCACACACCATGATCACAAGTGTCTCCAAGGTGATAGGAACAGAACCAATCGGCAACTGAACTAGACTTAGAACGGCAAACAATGCGACAAACAGGGCACAGAAAATCAATCCACGAAACTTCATGCATCGCTCCCCTTTGCAAAAATCTAATTGTTAACCTAGTATATATCACAGGTTAACAATTGGCGCTAGATCCAATATTCCTGCTGACGAGGAACATGAGCGATGAAATCTGTAGCAATGTCTGTCGAATGGGAACGCGTCGTTGTCAGACGCGTCGGCGCAACGCGCGACGTCCTTTGTGACGTCTCGTTTGCGATTAAGGCCGGCCAAGTGGTCGCCGTCGTCGGTCACAACGGCGCCGGCAAGACGACATTGGCACGCGTAATGACAGGCCTCATCCCGATTGCAGCCGGGGCTGTGAAGGTCTTCGGACAACCTCTCGCGACACAGCGCAGGCACGTGCAAATGGGATTTCAGCCACCTGGTACCCAGCTCCTCGGTGCCACGATTGCAGAGGAACTGGCCATTGCCCTGGCAGCACGTCCTTCTGAAAGAGGGGAAGTGGAAAGCGACGTTCGACACATGCAAGCGGAGATGCACGCACTATGCCGACGCTTCGGCCTCGACTTGCCACTGACCACCCCAGTCCATCACTTGTCCGGCGGCCAAGTGGCTCGGCTTTGCATCGCCAGTGCCATAGCGTCAGGGGCTGACATTCTCGTGATGGACGAAACACAAGCCGAGCTCGATCCCGCTGCTCGACAAGCGATGCGTCAGCTCTTTCGCGATCTCGCTGAACAAGGCAGGACGATCCTGCTCATAACCCACGACATGGAAGACGTGTTAGCCGCCGACCGGGTGCTCGTACTGGAGGCTGGGAGATTGGTTGACGACTTGCCCGTGAGATCGTTTTTCTATTCGGAGCGAGGCGCCGCGACGCCTTGTCAACAGCATGGCTTTGAGCCGCCATTTCTCGTGCGCGCCGCGCGATCGACGAATCAACGTCTAGGCTTGCGTCTCGCACCGGTTACCGAGATGGAATGGACGGAGGAACTGCAACATGTACTTGCATGCCGCTAAGATTGGCGTCGATCGCGAAGGCAAGCAGGTACTTCGCGACATCTCGTTGGCGGTTGGACCTGGAGAATGGATCGTGCTCGCAGGTGCCAACGGTGCGGGTAAATCGACCCTGCTCGACGTGCTGGCTGGGATGATGGAGCCAACCAGCGGACAAGTGATCTATGGCGAAATGCCGCAATCAGGCGGTACAATTCGTGCAAGCTATCTTTATCAGTCGCCGGAGACAGGGCTCTTCGCCGCAACGGCAGTGGAGGAGTTTGCGTTTAGCTTACAGCGGCGGCGAAGCGAAGTCGAACAATTGTGGGCCGATATCCGCAATGACCATCTTAAACCGCTCGGACTCGGGCACGTTCAGCCGGTGGATGTGCCTTTGCGCTGGAGCACAGGCATGCAACGCAAGTTTGCGTATGCCCTGGCTAAGGCCAGCCAGCCGCCGCTTTTGTTGCTCGATGAGCCGACGGCCGGCCTTGACGCAGACGCGCGGCGTGCATTGCTCGACGCACTGGCGCACCACGTCGAAGCCGGCGGGTCTGTCATTGCGGCGACACACGATCTCGACGAGATGCTTACCTTTGCAACGCGCGTGATCGTGCTCGCCAGTGGAAGTATCCAGTTTGATGGACTGGGGCGCGATCTGGCTCGCCACCCGGAGCTGCTGCTGGAAGCTGGTATTGGTCTGCCCCCGATGCTGCGCGTGGCGGCCCACCTACACGCGGCAGGCCTTATCGCGGACATGGGGCTGTACGATGCCGACGAGATGGCAACAGCCGTGTGCCAAGCTGGCAAAAATGCCGAAGCTGCATGCTCAAGTATAAGTGCACGCGGGTTGGAGGCTTCGGGCATAGGATCTGAACGGCAAGAACCTGTTTGCCTGCCTGCGAATGTTACAACGGAAAAAAGTGATCTCGGGCATCCGATGAGTCGATGGCTGGCGTTAACTGCGATGACAGTGACCATCGCACTTGTTCATACGCGTCTCGGGGACGCCGTAGCGGTTGTAGCTACAGCTATCATGCTGGTTATGCTCCGGGCATCTTGGCGCATGACGCTGCGGCTGAGTAGAGTTTGGGTAACCTTTGCGCTCCTCGCAAGTGCCATCGCCGGGATTGAACTTGGGCCGCCATTTCATGTGCAATGGGCGTTTCACTTCGTTGCATTTTTGCGCACACTGCGTTACGTCGTACCCTATTGGTGCTTTCTTCAACTCGGACAATTGTTCGTCAGCGACTTCACGCCTTTGGCGTTTGGCGCAGCCATTCACGATATCCCAAGGCGCCTTGGTTTACCTGTTCATTGGTGCCGCGTGTGCGGCTGGACAGCAACCTTAGTCTGTCGCTTCATTCCAGCCATCGATCAGATGTACCGCTTGCAACTCCGAGCCTATCAGGCTCGCACGCTCACTTGGGACAAACGGAATATTCATCGTCTGCCGTTCGCCGCACTGCAAATTGCCAATGTGCTCTCACCGTTTTTGATTCGTTTATTACGCGTTGGCGAAACAACCGCAGACGCGATGGCGGCGCGAAGCGTATTTCATATCGGGTTCCCTGCCGACAGTTACCGGCCTTCACGCATGGATAGACGAGATGCTTTGACGCTGTTTACAGGGCTTGCCTTGGCGAGCGCAATTGTTCTTGGCCGATAGGGGGTATCGAGTAACTGGTATGAAGACAAAGAGGGTTGGACGGCTGCCTTGAATAATGGCGCAGCTGCGATATTAAAAGGCTGGGCGAGGCCCAGCCTTTTAATATCGTTTTTTCGGAAATCACGCCCAGATTTGCACTTTTTTCAACACGTCTTCCTGACTGTCGAGCTCCAAGACCTCAGCGGCCAACGTCTGCGCCTCATCCATACGTAAGCCCCGGATCCGTTCACGGACTTTAAGAATGGAACCGGCGCTCATGCTGAACTCATCGAGGCCAAGGCCCAAAAGTACGGGTACGGCGCTCAATTCTCCGGCCAGTTCGCCGCACATGCCAACCCACTTGCCATGCCGATGTGCCCCGTCGATGACCATCTTGATCAGCCGCAAAACGCTTGGATGCAGAGGCTGATACAGATGAGAAATACGTTCGTTCATGCGATCGCAAGCCATCGTATACTGAACGAGATCGTTCGTGCCAATCGAGAAAAAGTCGACTTCTTTGGCGAGCAAGTCCGCCGCGACAGCCGCCGCAGGAATCTCAATCATGATCCCAATCTCGATATTCTCGTCAAAAGGTGTGCCCGCCGCTCGCAACTCGGCTTTCACCGCTTCAACGCGCGCCTTTGCCTGCCGAATCTCTGTAACGGTCGAGATCATCGGGAACATGATGCGCAACTTGCCATAATGCGAAGCCCGCAAGATGGCCCGCAATTGCGTGTCAAACAACTCTGTGCGGTCCAAGCACACGCGGATTGCGCGGTAGCCAAGGAATGGATTTGCCTCCTTTGGCAGGTCGAGGTACGGTATCTCTTTGTCCCCGCCGACATCGAGCGTGCGTACAATGACAGGTTTGCCTCCCATCCGTTCGGCAACTTCGCGATACGCCGCAAATTGCTCTTCCTCAGAAGGCGCGTCCTGGCGATTCATATACAGGAATTCGGAGCGGAACAAGCCAACGCCCTCGCCCCCATTGTCAAGCACTGCCGCAACGTCCGCCGGGGTACCGATGTTACCAGCCAACTCGACGCGGCGGCCATCAAGAGTCTGCGACGGCTCGTCCTTCAGTGCCAACAGACGAGCTTTCGCCTCCGCTTCCCCCGCCGCGCGGCTGCTGAACGAAGCCTGCTCTTCCGGATCTGGTTCGACAACGACGAGCCCGGCCGCACCATCGACGGCAATGAGCTGTCCCGCCTGCACATTGGCTGTGATCTCGCCCAAACCCACTACAGCGGGGATGCCGAGCGATCTCGCCATAATCGCGGAATGCGATGTCCGCCCGCCAATGTCCGTTACAAATGCGCGCACCAGCGATGCATCAAGCTGAATCGTGTCCGATGGCGCCAAATCGTTGGCAACCAGCACAACCGGCTCTTGAATATCGGCCAACGAACTTTGCGAACTGCCTTGTAACTTCGTCAGTAAGCGCTGGCTGACGTCCTTGATGTCTGCCGCGCGCTGGCGCATATACTCGTTGTCCATTTGCTCAAACAGCGCAATCAACTGCTTCGCAACCTGATCAAGCGCAAATTCGGCGTTAACCTGCTCCCCTTCGATCACGCCGCGGATGGCGCCGGCAAATTCAGGATCCTCCAGGATCTGAATGTGCGCCGTAAAAATCTGCGCATGCTCGGCGCCGAGTTTCGCGTCGGCCGTTTCCCGCAGCGACTCAAGTTCACCTTTGGCAGCCCGCAAGGCGACTTCCAAGCGTTCAATCTCTGGGCCGATAGGGACGCCCCGCCGCTCCTCGACTGCCTGTACCGAAGTCGAGAGGACAAAGGCAGGCGCAATGGCGACGCCGTCCGACGCGGCAATACCGGTAAAACGCGTTCCCACGTCTGACACCCGCCTTATTCGCCAAAGCCGCTGGCAACCAAGTTGACCAGCGCTTCGACAGCCTGTTCGGCGTCGGACCCTTCAGCGATGATTTTGATGGTCGTCCCCTGGCTGATGGCGAGCGTGAGCAACCCTAAAATGCTCTTTGCATTGACGCGCTTGCCCTTCGCTTCGACGAAGATCTCCGATGCAAACTTGTTCGCTTCCGCGACAAACAACGACGCGGGCCGTGCGTGCAGCCCTGACGGATTTTTCAGTTCAACTTGCCGTTCCATCCCAGATGCCTCCTTGAATTCGTTCATATTCCCTAACTATTGAGGCTACCACAGTTTCATCGGTGCAGCCAGCAATTTGCGCGATGGCCCGGCTGACCCCATGCTCCTGAATCATTTGCTGAACCTTCTGCGCCGATTCATCTTGCTCGTTGTCGTAGCTGAGCGCAAATGCGATCGCGCTCGTGAGCGCTGGCGCCTTCCGCCCTGCCGCCATCGTCAATCGCAGTGGCCCAAATAACCGGTCCGAAGCCGCAAGTTTACGCAACGGATCGCGCCCGACGCGATCGACGTGATCGACCACATGTGGATTCAGAAAACGCGTGCGCACGGTATTGGCATACTGACGCAAGCCTGTAAGCGTCAAATCGGGGTAGGCGCTCGTCAGTCCCTGTGCCGCCTCCTCCTGAACGTCGGCAACCAGTTGCGCAATTGCGGGATCTTGCATCGCCTCTCGCACGGTCTGATGTCCACGGCGATAGCCTGCATAGGCCGCCGCGGCGTGAGCACCGTTGACCAAATACAACTTGCGCTCTAAGTATGGTCCCAAATCGCGAACAAACGTTGCCCCTGACAATGCCAACTCGCCGCGCACCGCTGGCTGCTCGATGTCCCACTCGAAATAGCGCTCGACGACAGCATCGAGTGGCTCGACTGCATAACCATCGCGATTGGGCGCGATGCGGTCAACCGCCGCATCAGGGAAGCCGACGTGTCCGTCCAACCACGTCCGGACTTCGTCGTCGACGCGCTCGTAGACGAGATCGCGCAACGTCGATGTCGCTCGAATTGCGTTTTCACAAGCGATCACGTTGAGCATCGGCTCAGGATTGCGCTGCATCCGACGCTGTAAGCCGTCGGCGAGCACGTCAGCTACATGCACCAAGTTGCCCAGGCCGACCGCGGTGGTGACCAGATCAGCGTCCACCAGTTCTTCTCGGCACGCTTCCGAGCCAAGCAAAACGGCACGTACACCCGCAACTTCCTTTGTTTCAATCTCTGTATCTAATGTGATCACGCGATACGATCCCGCAGCCGCCAACTGTTCGACCAGCGACGGCACGACGTCCGCGAAGACCACGTGGTATCCATTGTCACACAACACCATGCCGATGAATCCTCGGCCAATATTGCCTGCACCAAAATGCAATGCCTTTTTCATAACGTACCACCAAGCACGGCCATCACTTCTTCGACTGTCTGCGCCCGTACCAACTTTTCGACGTTTTCCTCTTCCATACAAACAGTCGCAATTTGCGACAACACTTCCATATGTTCTTCGCCGCGGCCAGCAATACCGATGACCAGCTTGGCAACATTCCCGCCGCCAAAATCGACTCCATCGGGATATTGGGCTACGACAATACCAGACTGTTGAATATACTGAACGTATTCAGGCATGCTGTGCGGAATCGCCACCTGGTTGCCAATGTACGTCGTCATCGACTGCTCGCGCAGAAGCATGCCTTCCACATATGGCGCTGCAACATAACCGTTCTCCACCAACTTGTTGCCAACCCGCGCGATGGCGTCCTCTTTACTTTCAGACGGAACATTGAGCAATACATTCGAAACTTGAAGGACTTGCATGTGTCTGTTCACTCCTCATGGTTGTACATCGACGTCAACATTTCTCTTTGCAAGCCGTCGATGTCGAAAGTTCGCAGCGCGTCGACGAGGTCGTCATCCGTAACCAATGCTGCGCTCAGTCTCCCCAGCAGTTCTATCACTTCTAACTCTTCGTCTATCTTTGCCAACAGGACAAGCACAGTATCAACCTGCTCTTTCTGCACACCCACCCCCTTGACGGCAATCGCCTGCTTCAACCGATACACAGCAATATGACAATCTGTCAGTGCGTTTGAGCGAGCGTGCAAGACGGCGAGTTTCTTTCCGGGCAAGACAATGCTTCCCAAGCGCTCGCGTTGCAAAATCGCCTGTTTGACGCCAGCGGCATCGACTGCATGGCCGACTTGCACGGCATCCTGGGCTGCTCGTTCAATGACGTCCGCAAGTCTTGCACCTGTTATCTCGCGCAAGAGGATTTGACTGCAAATTCGCTCGGCCACGGAAAGCGCACGATGCAAATGCCGTGCGTCCAACTCACTCGCCTCGGTCCGGCGCGGACCGTCCGTCTCGCGTTCAAGACGTGAAATCAATTGCTCGATTTGCTTGACATCGGTTGGGGGCAGAAACGGAGAGACGACCACGACAGGCAAATCCATGCCCTCGATGGCTGTCGTCGCAACGACGAAGTCACAGCCCGTCTCCTGCAGTGAATGTAGCGATTCGATACCGACAACCAGGACATTCGGGAACTCCTTTTTCAAACGACTGGCAAGCAACTGCGCCGAACTGATGCCATTGGGACAGACAATGCGCACGTGCCACACGCGCTCGGCCAATTGACGTTCGTACGCCGCAGCCAAATGCATGGTCAGATAACCAATTTCTTCATCCGGCGCAACGATGCCATAGCGTCCAAGCACCGCCCCACAGGCTCCCCTTACTGCCTCGAAAAACCCAGGGTATTGGCGCTTGACCTCGGACAACAGTGGATTGCGAATACCAAGTCCCGACGTCATGCGCTGAATGGCAGGTTCGAGATGTTGCGCAACACCGGCGAGAAGTTCGCGATCTCCGCTCAGTGAAATCTGCAATTTCGCCTCCAATTCACGCGTCAACTGATACGCCAGATCCATAGCCGTCAGGTTCATCGGCAGAAGCCGCACATCTTCAGCGATCCGCACCTTGGCGCCACGTAAATGCTTCGCCAAGTAGTGTACCTCGGCTGGTTCCGGTGGCAGTTGCGGCAATACGCGGCGCAAAATGGCTCGACAGACGACCTCGTCTTGCGATTCATCTACGTTCTCGCCAAGCTGATCCGACAAAGCGCCTCCTTGCTCGATGCGTGCGCATGCAAGCAACACGTGCAACAAGAAACTGTAAAACGCCGCTTCATCGAGCGGCGGCGAAACAACTCGTAGTTCTTCCTGCAGCACCGACTCCACATCGGCCAGGCGTTGCGGTGCAAACCAACGTTCAAGCCAAGGATAAAACGGATGTCGCATGCGTTTTGACGCATCCGCGTGCATGAGCTTCATCAAATCAATGGGTGAGATTTGTGCGTGCACGAGTTCGGCGAGTGCTTCCCGACGGCGCTCTTCGTCCCCTGTCACCTCAACTCCATAGCCTTGGCGGCGGATCATGTGCAGTCCGCGATCGCGCAACCATGCCGCAACATCGTTTAGCTGATGACTCAGGCTTGCTGGCGTTACCCGCAGTTGCTTGCCCAAATAAGCGAGCTTCATCGGCCCTTCTTCCATGAGTAAATCGAGGGCGACAAAGACTTCGCGGCTTTTGGGCGTGATCGCAAGCGCAGTCGGTAGTTCCCCAACCGCCGCACGCATGCGCTCCATTCCCGCAACTGCTCCGGTCAATGCAATTTTGCCGTCCGCAGTTTCGAGGTGCAGCCCAAACGTGTCAACCCAACTTTGGATGGCTTGGAGGTCGCGATGCACGGTGCGCCGACTCACGTCGAGTCGGCGCGCCAATCCATCTACATCCATGCCTTGTTCGCTGTCAAGGATCAGATAGAGTATGTGCTTTTGTCGGTCGGTCAGTGTGCTGGCCATTCGCACCTCGCATCACTTCTTGAGTTGGTCAAGTTCGGTTACAAACGCATCGTACGTATTCTTGTCTAAGAAGTTGTTCACGATGTAGATCTTCGCGTTCGGCGCCACTTGGCTGGCCCGCGTCGCGAGACTGCTTTGTGTAAAGACCACCTTCGCGTCGACGGGAAGCTGATTGACTGGCACGTGATCGACCGGAATGTCGTAACCGGCTTCCTTTAGTCGCTTCTTGAGGATCGAAGCACCCATCGCACTCGAACCCATACCTGCTTCGCAGGCAAAAATAACCCGACTCGGAATACCTGTGAGCGTTGTTGCCGCGCCAACTGGTGCTGCGGTTGCAACCGTCTGGGTCGCAGTTGCGGCCTGTGCTTTGCTTTGCGACTTCATGTCGCGAACGATGTCTTGGGCCATCGCCAAAGCGTCATCGCTGAACTCGTCCTTGGAGCGGCTGAGGAAAAACGACGCGACAATAAGCGAAATGGCGGCACCGACGAAAATGCCTGCAAGCACTGGGAAATAGCCGCCTTTTGGCGTCATTGCAATTTCGGCCAAAATGCTGCCTGGCGATGGGGTTGCAACCAGACCAGCGTGCAACAACATGAATGTCGCATCTGCACCCATCCCACCGAGAATGACCGCCAGAACGAGTACCGGCTTCATCAGGATGTACGGGAAGTACACTTCGTGAATGCCGCCAAAGAACTGAATCAAAATGGCGCCAGGTGCGGATTGCTTAATGGTGCCTTTGCCGAAAATCCAGTATGCAAGCAGAACGCCAAGTCCCGGGCCTGGATCCGTTTCGAGCAGGAAGAAGATAGACTTCCCTGTTTCTTTCGCCTGCTGCACACCAATCGGCTCAAGAATGCCGTGATTGATGGCGTTGTTCAGAAAGAGAACCTTGCCGGGCTCAATAAAGAGAGCAATCAACGGCAACAGGTGAATATGCGTAATCCAAAGTGCGGCAGCCCCCAACGCGGTCGAGACAGCATCCATAACCGGCTGTACGACCAAAAAGCCAAGAATGGCGAGACCGCCACCGATGATACCCGCGGAGAACGTGTTGACCAACATCTCAAAGCCAGCCTTGATCCGATCTCCGAGCATACGGTCAAACTGCTTAATCAAATAGCCACCAAGCGGCCCCATGATCATAGCACCGATAAACATCGGCTGCGTGGCGCCGACCGCCACGCCCGCCGTCGCAATGGCACCGACGACCGCGCCGCGGTTGCCATGCACGAGGCGACCACCCGTAAAGCCAATCAAAACTGGAATCAGGAACGATACAAACGGAGATACGAGTTCATCAAGCTTCGCGTTTGGCGTCCATCCGGTAGGAATAAAAAATGCCGTAATCAAGCCCCATGCAATAAACGCCGGAATGTTTGGCATGACCATGCCGGCGAGAAAGCCGCCAAACTTCTGCATGCCCGCACGGGCCTTGCCAGCTTGGGCGACGTTCTGAACCACTGCCTGACTTGCCATGTGTGACCCTCCTTTGAGCTGAAATCGCTTTCCGGTTAGAACTATACGAGCCTCTGAGCGCGCGGGCAATCAAAAGAAATTCAATGCTGACACGCCGCTCTGTGACAAATGTTAATATCGCCTTTGTTTCGGGGAAGTTTCGAAGCGAGTCATGCAGAAATTTGTCGAAGCGCACCAACTTCATTTACCCACATCCATGGGCTTGTCCACGTTCCAAAGGCCACACAACCGTGTGGCCTTCCTCTCAATACGCAGCGGCCGTCCCAGCGTAGGGAACCAACAGGATGAAAAGGACAAAGATGATGAGGAACACAACTGCCCAGCGGGTGTATGCTCCAAAGCATTCACCGTACATTGCGATTGCACCTCCTCGCCGCTGATGCTAGATCGTATTCGATCCACATAGCAGCTTGGGAGGACAGGTGGCGGGTAGCAACGGTCTAAATTGACAGCGTCCCCTTTTGGCGATACTGTGATCCTGTTGTGCCTGTCATATTTGTAACCCTGCAGGAGATAAGATGGTTTAGCTGTGTGGGGAGGAATTTCGATTGACGAGCGTTTGGCTCGCATTGTTTTTATCGGCACTAGCCGCGATGGCGGACACAGTGGGCGGGGCGCTCACCGTCGTCCGGCAATTCGAGGGGCGTACGCTGGCTTCGTTTACTTCTATCGGCGCCGGATTTTTGCTCGGCGCAACGCTGCTCGATAGACTTCCCGACACGTTGCACACGATGCCAAAACTCGGCGTTACCTATATGCTGATTGGGTATCTGCTCGTGCTCACACTCGAGATCATACGCCACAGTCGCAACCACGAAAACACGCACAGCCACGCCACAGGTCACGCACACACGGCCGCCATGCAAGGTGGCACCATTGCACTGGTCAGCATGATGGTTCATACGTTCATGGACGGCGTCGTGATCGCAGGGGCACTCGCTGCGAATCGCGCCGAGGGCATCCTCATGTTTGTCGCGATCACGCTACATAAAGTGCCGGAAGGCCTTACGATTAGCGCCATCAGCCTGAATTCATCGAATTCACGCCGACGGGCGTTTCTTTGGGCCTTCCTGCTCACGTGTTCCACCATCGTCGGTGCCATCACGGCGGTCGTACTCGGTAGCGTTGGCGGCCCCAGCGTCAACATCATCATGGCGCTTGCCACTGGCACGTTCTTGTTTATCTCAACGTCCGATCTCGTCCCGTTCGTGCGCGCACAGGAGCAACCGCGCAACATGCTGCTCCTGCTCTTTGGCTGCGGTGTTTTTTATCTCAGCCTGACACTGCTCCAATCCATAGGTCTCAGTTGACGTTCAACACAATTTTACCCGTGTTCCGATTCGACTCCATATACCGATGAGCTTCCTGCACGTCTCGCCAATCGAAAACAGAGTCCACCACCGGGACGACCTCTCCATTGGCCAAGGCGTCCCCGGCAAACGCTTGAAATGCGGCCGTCAGTTCAATTTTGTCGGCGAGTGAGCGCGAACGCAGCGCCGTACCAATGATTTGCAGTCGACGTCCCAACAATTGACCGAGATCCAGCGCGTCGACCTTCGTGCCACCCATCGTACCGATCACGATAAGCCGCCCATCGATAGCGAGGGAAGCGATATTATCTGCAAAATACGGCGCGCCGATAAAGTCAAAGATGATATTCGCACCGCGCCCATCTGTATGTTTCTGGACAAAATCGACAAACGAGCCATCGTGATAATTCCATCCCGCTTGCGCGCCAAGGCTCAGACAACGCTCAATTTTCGCCTCTGTACCCGCCGTGACGATGGAGTTGGCGCCAGCCAACCGGATCAGTTGAATGGCGGACGTCCCCACGCCACTTGCCCCAGCATGCACAAGCACCGTTTCCCGAGGCGATAAACGCCCCAACACAAACAGATTGAGGTAAGCGGTGAGGAAGGTTTCGGGAATCGCCGCGCCTTGCGCAAATGTCAAGTTGGTCGGCAAGCGCATCAGCATGCCTGCGGGGACACATGCGTACTGCGCGTACCCACCACCAGGCAACAATGCGCAGACGCGATCCCCAACGCTGACGGACGTCACGCCCTCGCCGAGCTCTGCCACTTCCCCGGCCATTTCGAGCCCCAGAATCTCTGAGGCACCCGGCGGCGGAGGGTAAAGGCCGCGCCGTTGCAACAAATCGGCTCGGTTCAAGGCCGTCGCACGCACGCGCACCAGAACCTCTCCCGGACCGGGCCGCGGCGTCTCCACTTCAGAGATTTGCAAAACGTCCGGCTCTCCAAATGACGACATGGTGACTGCCAGCACCACGCACACCCCCAGGTTGACTGTTCACCCAAACAGGGTATCACACTCCGCACGCACTATCCAAATCAAACCAGATACAACTCGCCTCGCGCGATCCGCTGTAGAACCTGTACATAAAGAGGTCCTTCTTGCTCTGCCACACGCTCGCGCAGGGATTGCGCAGAGTCGTCTGGCAGCACAGGCACGCGGGCTTGCGCCAGGATGCGGCCGTGATCGTATTCGTCGTCGACGACGTGTACGGTCGCACCAGATTCCTGCACACCTGCTGCGATCACGGCTTCGTGCACGCGCATGCCGTACATGCCTTGCCCTCCGAAGTTCGGCAATAAGCTTGGGTGAATATTGAGAATGCGATTGGCAAAGGCCGCGAGCGTTTTGGGCCCAATGCGCTTCATGTAGCCAGACAAAACGACCAGATCTACCTGTGCCTCCATAAGCGTTCGCGCAATTTCGGCGTCCGCGGCATCCTCACCACCCGCGCGATACGCATTGATGCAGACGTGTGGCAGTTGCCGATCTCGCGCAAACACCAAAGCTTGGCTGTCAGGATTGTTACTGATAATCACAGCAGGCGTGGCGTCGAGATGCCCAGCCTCTATGGCCTGTACCACCGCACGCATACCAGAGCCGTTATAGGATGCTAAAAATCCAATTCGCAACGTCAAGTCTATGACACTCCTCAAGATCTTTGTATGCTGGAAAGAGGGGGCGCAGCTTATCAGCCCCGACGTCACAATATCGCGAGCGAGGAGTAAGGCCTATGATCACCCCATCCAAACGCCTGCAAAGTTTGCCCGAAGGCGTATTTCAAGACCTCGCCTTAGCCAAAGGTCAACGGCTGGCAGCTGGCGAAGATGTCATCGATCTCAGCGTCGGTAGTCCGGATTTCCCACCGCCTGCGCACGCCATCGCGGAGCTGACAAAACACGCAGCCGAAACAAACCAATACGGATATGCCATCACTGCGTTGCCCGCGTTTCAAGAGGCTGTGGCAGCATTCTACGAGCGCTATGGCGTCACCCTCGACCCCGTGCACGAGGTGCTGCAACTCGCGGGATCGCAAGAAGGACTGAGCCATCTCGCGTTGACGTTCATCAACCCGGGTGATCTCGTGCTCATCCCCGACCCCGGCTACCCGATTTACGAGGCGGGCGTGCGTCTGGCCGGCGGCGAGGTGATGCCCATTCCGGTCGATCCCAATACGCTTCATCCGCGTCTTGACGATCTGTCGAGGCGAGATTTGGAACGGGCGAAGATGATGATTCTCAATTATCCGAGCAATCCCACGGCGGGTCTCGCGACGCGCGAGATGTTCGAGCACGTGGTTCGCTTGGCACACCAACATGATATCTTCATCGTCCACGATTTCGCCTATTCAGAACTCGTATTTGACGGCAATGAGGCCATCAGCATTCTTTCCATTCCCGGCGCAAAGGACGTGGCAATCGAGTTTAACTCGTTGTCGAAGACCTACAATCTTGCCGGTGCTCGCATCGCCTATGCGGTCGGCAACCCAACCGCATTGGACTGCCTACGCAAACTCAAGTCGCATATGGACTTTGGCGTGTTCCTCCCCATTCAACGCGCGGCGATCGCGGCCTTGCGCGAGCCCTGGGACGGCTATGAGCGCCAGCGGATCGCCTATATGGAGCGACGGGACGCGTTCTGCGGTGCACTCGTCGAAACCGGATGGGAGGTCAGGAAGCCTGCTGCGACCATGTTCGTATGGGCCAAGACGCCGAATGGAGAAGACTCTTACCCGTTTGCACTGAATTTGTTACGTGCGACGGGCATTGCGGTGACGCCTGGCATCGCCTTCGGCCCGCGCGGCGAAGGTTACGTGCGGATGGCGTTTGTCCGCGACGTCGACGTCTTGCAGGAGGCGGCCCGACGCATCGGAGCATGGCTAAAGCGGCACTAAACGTTTGGGTGAGAGGCCACCGACTGGCCATGCTTGGCCATCGCGGGTTACTTCCACGCGTCTGAGCGGGGCCCTTACGGGCCCGCCGGACAGCTTCTTAAAGCGCCGCCGCCAAGCCTCCGTCGATGTTCAGCGCTGTACCCGTGATATACGAAGCTGCATCCGAGGCCAGGAACGCGATGACCCGGGCAGCTTCATCCGTGTCGCCGATACGGCCGAGTGGAATCCCGTGCTGCGGCAGGCGGGCAAACTCTTCCCACGCGAGGTCAGGGTACGCTTGCTGCCACATGTTTTCGATTTGAGCACTACGAATTTGGCCGATACAAACGGCATTTACGCGAATACCCATCGGCCCCAAATCTTTGCTCATAGCTTTCGTCAGCGCAAGACCAGCAGCTCGGCTGACAGAAGACGGCAATGAAGAAGCCCCGGGCGTCTTGCCGCCGACGGCTGCCACATTGACAATGGCGCCGCCCCCTTGCCGTTCCATATACGGCACTGCGGCACGTGAACAATGAATGGCGGCAAACAGCTTTAAGTCCAAATCACCGTGCCAATTTTCTTCGTCGACCTCCAGAAAAGCGTGGGCATTTGCCGTACCTGCGTTGTTAATGAGAATGTCGATCCGTCCAAAATGGCTATGTACCTGTTCGACAAAGTTCCGGCATAGAGCGGGATCGCGAACGTCGGTCGGTATAGCCAGCACTTTGCCACCCGACTCCTGTTCGATAGACGCCGCGGCTGTCTGCAGGGCCGCTTCTGTACGCGCGCAAATCGCCACTTGCGCGCCTTCCAGGGCGAGCAGACGAGCGGTACGCAGTCCGATCCCCTTGCTACCTCCGGTCACAATTGCCACTTTTCCGCGAATACCCAGATCCATGCCCAACATCCTTCCTTCCTGTCGCACATCGCCTGAACGGCAGCCACGCTCGTGACGCCACACTTCTAGTGTAACGGAAGCGTGTGAGAGAGATAAAGGAAATGTATAAGATAGGAGTATGTGCGGACGCAAAGGTGGATGGAAGCGAACGCACAATAGAGTCTACGTATCCTATATAGAAAATTGCAAAAGGGTATTGAAAGCGCTTACTCAGAAGCGTAAGATCAGTTCCGTGAGCGGGTTGTTCCTATAAGGATTGCAGGTCTGACAACCAACTCATGCAAGACGGAAGTTCGACAAGATAAGAGCAAAACGCCAAAACCATGTGCGCCGCAGGCGAAACGAAACAAGCACATAGCTTGGTATGGCAAATGCTCGCAATTGTCAAAAAGGGGGCTACATGCAGATGAAGAGAAAGTACGTCGCCGGCATCGCCGTGGCAGCTGCGGTCGTCGTCGCAGGCGGAACATACGCTGGCGTAGCAAGCGCCGGATCGTCAAAAACAACGACGTCATTACCTGGTCAAGCCAGCATCTCCTCAGGCACCACCCTCACAGTCTGTAGCAACCCAACGCCATCCTGGCAAGACAATTTCAATCCGTTTGACTCGTCGGCACTGGGCGGAACGATAGGCAACGTGTATCAGCCGCTGTTTTATTTCGACTCGGTCACTGGTAAACAATTTAACCTGCTTGGCACAAGCTTTAAATTCAGTGACGACAACAAGACGCTGACTGTTCAACTCCGCCCGAACGCGAAATGGCAAGACGGGAAAGCATTCACGTCGACAGACGTCGTCTTTACGTTTATGGAACTGAAGCGGTATCCAGACGCGGACACGAATGGCATATGGCAGCAGTTGACGAGCGTGAAGGCAACTGGCCCACACACCGTCGTCTTTCAGTTTAAAACCGCCAATATTCCGTTCGCCGAAACGTACGTGCTAGGATCCACATACATCGTTCCCGAGGCACAATGGAAATCTCTTGGGGATCCGACAAAGGCAAAAATCACATCGCAAAATGCAATCGGCACTGGCCCATTCAAGGTGTCCTACTTCTCGCCGCAAGATTATAAATTCACCGCAAACCCATTGTACTACGGCGGGAAACCTAAGGTTCAGACGCTGAGCTACCCGGCGTATGGTGGCAACCAGGGCGCGGACCTGGCACTCGCTAGCGGTCAAATTCAATACGGCGGCATTGATATTCCCAATATCGAAACGACTTTCGTAAAAGCAGATCCAGCGCACAATCACTACTACTTCCCGCCGAGTGAGCCAGTCGAGTTGTACCCAAATCTACACAATCCCCTGCTTGCCCAATTACCCGTCCGCGAAGCCATCAACGACGCTATTAATCGCAATGTCCTGTCGACAAAGGGTGAGACGGGATACGAAAAGCCTGGCACGCCAACGAGCCTGGTTCTGCCCAACGACCAAGCTTGGGAAGCACCTGATCTCACGCCATCCGAAAAATCATTTACGGTCAATGACAAACTAGCCATCGAAACCTTGGAGAAGGCAGGATTTCATCGAGGCTCAGATGGTATCTTTGAAAAGAACGGTCAGAAACTTTCCTTCGACCTGCTTACCGTTTCCGGTTGGAGCGATTGGGACGAGGATGCGCTGCTAATCAAGCAACAATTACAGCAAGTCGGTATTGCTGTACAGGTCGACCAGAAGGATTACGCAGCCTATTATAACTTGATTGACCCAGGCAAAGGACAGATCCCCAAGTATGCGCTCGCCATCTCGTGGACAAACACGGGTCCGACACCGTACACGACCTACTACGACATGCTGGATACAAACGGCAACTTTAATCTCGAGGGATTTCACAATGCGGCAGTCGATGCCGCGCTGAGCAACTATTCGGCGACCACAAATCTCGCCCAACAAAAGAAGGACTTGTACAAGGTCGAGCACATCGTGGCGCAACAGCTCCCCGTCATCTGTCTACTGGACGGCGCCTTGTGGTACGAGTATAACGACTCACAATTTACAGGTTTTCCGACGAAGCAAAATCTCTGGATTTATCCTTCGCCGGATAGCCCGTTACCGGCTTCCATCGTGCTCTCCCAACTAAAACCGCGCACCTAATGGCACCAGGGCTGCGTCTCCACCGTTTGCTTTCGGCGGTAGACACAGCCCTGGCTGATCCTGCTCCCGATTTGAATTTACTCGCGAAGATACCGTATCTACTAGGCGACCTTCGCCCTGGTTTTATGGTCGTTCGGTAAAAACAGAGACAAAAGCGCGCCTGCAACTGGAACAAACATAAGAATGTAGAACACCGTAGACAATCCGACGTGATCGGCCAGAATACCGAAAAACGTCGCTCCAATCCCGCCTGCCCCGACGCCGAAACCAATCGTTAGTCCTGAAGCGAGTGAAATGTTCCGGGGTAGCAGGTGTTGCATATACACGACCGTAACAGCGAACGAAGAGAGGATGAAAAAGCCAAACGGAATCAGCACGACAAGCGCCCAAAGGCCACTGAAAAACGGCAGGCCAAGCCCGAACGGAATTGAACACAACATGGAGTACAACAAGATGCGCTGTTTCGGCATGCGATCCGCCAATGCGCCACCAATGAACGTACCTATGGCACCTGCACCTAAAAAGACGAACGTGAACACATCCGACAGATGATAGCCCATCCCATACTTGTGTGCGTAGTAGAACGGCATAAACTGCGCAATGCCGATTTGGCACCAGGATCGCAGAACGATGACGATCACGAGCAAAACGACCGCCCCAATCTGATTCTCCCCATCCACTTCGCGCATCTTTTTACCATAGTCCCGTAGCCCATCCCGGTACCAAGGATACAGGCGCAAGGTCAGAATGAGTCCCAAGGCCACCGCCACAAACATCCATAGGACGCCATGAATGCCGGTGGACAACAAAAAGAGGGATACGATCAAAGGCCCAATGGCCTGCCCCCCGTTGCCACCAACCTGAAATATAGCTTGCGCAAGGCCCTTGACGCGACCCGCTGCAAGGTGTGTCACGCGCGATGCCTCAGGGTGGAACGCCCCCGATCCAAGCCCACTTATCGCCACAAAGATCAGCAAAATCGTGTAGCTCGGCGCAATACCTGTGAGTGTAATGCCTATCGTCGAAAGAAAAAGACCAAGCGGCAGCATCCAGGCGCGCGGATGTCGATCCGCCCACGCCCCAAACAAAGGTTGGGAAATGGAGGATGCCAGATAGGAGACGAGTACGATAAGACTTATCTGCGTATAATTGAGATGGTAGATAGGTTTATACATCTGTGTCAGTGCCGGGACAAGCCCTGTCGTAGATACGTCATTCAGAACGTGCGTGCCGCAGACGCTCCACACCGCATCCCGGTTCATTCTACCTTGCTCGCGCACCCCTTGCACCACTGCCATAAAACCACCCCATTCCGGCCACTGAACCAGTGTATTTCGTGCCTCGAATCACCCGACACGACGCAGGCGGGCAACCTTGTACCCGCCCTCATCGTGGTGTCAATTAAAAATGGAGATTTGCCATGGACATGACAGCAACGACAATTCCTACAACAATACAATACCAGCCAAACGGCCGTAGTGCACGCACTTCGCTACTCTGAAAGTAACGCATAAGAAAAGCTGTACTGAGCAAAGCGAGAATACCAGCAAACAAGCCCCCGAGTAGACCATAATGCAACATTTGATGATTGTGATCGTGCAACATCTTAGGCACTTCCAAGACGCCAGCACCCAAAATGACCGGCGTCGCAAGCAAGAAGCTGAATCGGGCTGCCTCATCATAGGAAAGGCCGCTGCCAAGCCCCGCCGTCATGGTGATACCGCTGCGCGAGAATCCCGGGATGAGCGCGAAGGCCTGCACGACGCCAATCAAAAAACTGCGCCGGTACGACATATCGGCGATCTCGCTCGAACGTCGGCGGCGTTTGCGCATCGCATCGGCCCAAAACAGGATAAGGCCATTGACGATAAGGAAGATGGATGCCGACAACGCAGACGGAAACAGTGCCTGTAACTTGTGCTCAAACAGCTTTCCCAAGATGGCGGCCGGAATGGTTGCCACAACAAGTAACAGGAACGTCTTTCGCTCTTCACGCCGATCGCGAATGAACAAGGAAGCAATCAAGCGAATCCACTCCGGTAGGAAATAAATCAGGAGTGCGAGACCTGTGCCAAGATGCAACATCACGACGAATGGGAGAAATACCTTTGAATCCGAGAATTGCGTCCAATGGAACAAGTACGGAAGAATGACGGCATGTCCGACGCTTGAGATTGGGAACAACTCGGTAATACCTTGTACGATACCGTAGATGATGACCTGTAAAAGATGCATCCAATGTCCTGCCTTTCAAGGAATGTTGACACCCTTCACAATTGTACAGGAAGCCAAATCATTGACAACTTGTTTTTTGTAAGAATAGCGGATCGTGTTAGACTGAAAGCGAATTACAATGTGAAAGGAGCTTTATAAATGACGAAGGCTGAAAGCTATTTAGGACACTGGCACGCACACCGCGATGTACTGACCGACCTCGTCAAAGCCGTTGGTGAGGAACACCTCAATTTCCAACCGTGGGCAGGCGCGATGAGTTTTGCAGATCTCGTTTGGCACATCGTCTCGACCGGCTACTTCTTCGCCGATTCGGCAGCCTTAGGCCATCTTGGCACACGCCCTGAAAAGCCCGACCTATCCACGCTGAGCGCACTTGAATCGTCCATTTCAGAGTGGACACAAAAGACACACGATCGAATCGCTTCGATGACGGACGATCAGTTCGCCAATCTCGTGGACATGACGCAGTTGTTTGGTGCCAAGTTACCAGCAGCTGCGCTGTTGCAAACGAATCTCGACCATGAAATACACCACAAAGGGCAGCTCTTTGTTTACGCACGCCTGTGTGGTGCGGACGCACTTCCGTTCTTCGTCAAACGTGGCTAAACCATAACGGCGGGATTCGTCCCGCCGCAAAGGTTCACATTTACACCTAAGCACGTGTTAATGGGCTTCCACCCGACCCTGAGAATCGAGCAAGTCGCGCACCAACGTAACCGCCTGTGACAAAGCCGCGCCACCACCGAATGCCCCGCATACACCGAGTGTTTCGAGGATTTGCTTTTCAGTAGCTCCTAATCTGAGCGCATTTTGACCGTGAAATAGAATACAATACTCGTCCTGAATTTGCACTGCAATTCCGAGGGCAATCAGGTGTTTCGTCAACTCGGAGAGCTCACCATCTTGAAAGCAGGCATTTGCATATGAGATGAACTGCCTGCCCACCTCTGGAAGGCGCTCGGCAAACCAGCCTAAACCGTCTTTGAATTCCGCGACAGCCAGTTCAACATAATCCAACTCGTCTTCCACACGACCCCTCCTTATCCTGTACCAACTTATCGTGAGCGTTTCTGGAGAGGATATACGTATCAGGGCCTCACAGGCTTCAGCCTTGCGTACAGATGCACTCGGCCGGGGCTGAGCTTCTGTTCTCGGGGAAGTGGGCGGGGAATTGTGCATATAGCAAAACAGAGCCAGGCATCTTCGCCTGACTCTGTCCTCTCTTGCCTGGCAACGACCTGCCTTCCCAGTCCCTCTCGAGACAAGTATTCTCGGCGCTGGAGGTCTTCACGTCCGTGTTCGGGATGGGTACGGGTGTTTCCCCTCCGCTATGGTCACCAGACTTTCATGCTTCGTTTGCTCCTCGCTCACACGGCTTCGGCCTTCGGCCTGCAGATGTGTTCGCTCGGACCAAACTTCGCTTCAGGTGTCTTTGTTGCAACCTTTGTGCTGTGTTCGTTTGTCCTAGCGCTCACGTGGCTTT